>CAVDFM010000001.1:0-1142 GCA_963608365.1 bacterium
TTCCGGCCTTTATATATTTATAAAAAAATGGTAATATGTATAATCAGATAAATGCTTATGGAGGGTAAGTTTTATTATGAATATACTGATTGCGGCGCTGCTCGGCCTTATTCAGGGGCTTTGCGAATTTCTGCCCGTGTCAAGCAGCGGCCACCTTGTGCTTTTTCAAAATATTTTCGGCATAAACGAAGGCGCAATGTTCTTCGATACCATGCTGCACCTTGGCACGCTTGCGGCAGTTATAGCCGTTTACTACCGCCAGCTTTGGGCGCTTATCAAAAAGCCGTTTCAAAAGAAGGTGTATCTCCTTCTGCTTTCCACACTTGTTACAACGGTGATAGCGTTCATATTCAAGGATCTGTTCGATTCTGCCTTTGAAGGCAAGTTCCTTGGCGTGGGCTTTTTGATAACTGCCGTGATACTTTTCCTCAACGAAAAACTGTCCCACGGCAAAAAGGACATTGAACACATGAAGTATACCGAATCCCTCGGCGTGGGCCTTATGCAGGGCGTTGCCATATTCCCCGGCGTTTCAAGGAGCGGCTCCACGATCGCCGGCGCGCGCTTCTTCGGCCTGTCCAAAGAGGCGGCGGCGGAATATTCGTTCATATTGTCCATACCCGCAATACTCGGCTCCCTTGTGCTGCAAATTCCCGACGTTGCGGCGGAGGGCCTTCAGGGCACGGATTGGGGCTGCGTTATTGTCGGCACGATAGTTGCCGCCGTAAGCGGCTATTTTGCAATACGCTGGATGCTCAAACTGATAACAAAAAAGAGCCTTAAGGGCTTTATAATATACGTTGCGGCGCTGGGCGTGCTGGTGCTTTGCGATCAGCTTATATTCAACGTTTTCTTCACCAACCCGTTTTAAGCGAGGATAGGCCATGGACCCGAGAGCAAGGGCGGTTTACCGCGTTGACGTGCGCAGCTTTTTCGATACCGATGCCGATGGGCTGGGCGACATAAACGGCGTTGCCGCAAAGATAGATTATATAAAGGAACTGGGCGCGGATACGCTCATGCTTTCCCCCGTGTTTTCGGGCGAAGGCTTTATGATAGACCCTGAAATAGGCACGGCGGACGATCTTGACGCGCTTATAGACAAGGCCGCCTCCCGCATGATAGGCACCGTGCTTGAAATG
>CAVDFM010000001.1:1152-7325 GCA_963608365.1 bacterium
ATGAGAGGCGATATGCCCCTCAACGATGCTTCGGATATAGACCGCGCCTCCGCCGCCATGCGTTATTGGCTGGACAGGGGCGCAATGGGCATTGCCATAAATACCGATGCGCTTACCGCATCCGGCGATAAACGCGCGCTGCATCGTGCAATGTGCGCGCTGAACAGGAACGTTTTTTCGCTGTATCCGGATTGCTTCACGGTGGGCATAGGCAAAAACGTGCCCTTTGAGGACGCCGTGCAGCTTACGCGGACGGAAAACCGCGAACTGCTGATGCAGCTTTACACTCCCGCGCACATGGCGGAGGCATTCTCCCCCGCTTCCGGCTCCCTCGGCGCGCTGTTCGGCGGCGGGGACGCGAAACGCTTTAAGCACGATGCGGACTATTATCAGGTGCAGGGCGAACTAAAAGGCGGCTGGTTCCTGAACGGCATTTCGCTTGCGCAGGGGCAGTTTTCATCCCAGCAGGAGCTTACGCGCCGCCTGCGTTCCAAGGCCGCCTGCCTATACGTTATGACCGGGCGCGGCACCCCGCTGATACATCAGGGCGACGAGATCGGCCTTTATGCAGAAAATACCCCCATGCAATGGAACAATTCCCGCGCCGCGGGGTTCACGCTTGGCACGCCCAAGCTGAAGGGCGATAATTCATTGAGCCATATAAACGTTGAAGACGACATGACGCATATGGATTCCGTATGCTCCTTTTATAAGCGCTCGATAACGCTCCGCCGCGGCCACAGCGCGCTTATAAGCGGCGAATACGCGCCCGTTGATTCCGAAAACCCGCGCGTTATGGCATACACCCGTTCGGACGGGGCGGAAAGCCTGCTTGTGGTAATAAACCTTACCGACCGCGCGGCAAAGGTTGCGCTTACGGGCTGCAAAAAGGGCGAATGTCTGCTTTTCACAAACTCGCCCAAGCCCATTGCCGAAAACATGAAGCTTCAGCCGTATGAAGGCTTTGTATACAGATTAAGGTAAAGCAAAATGGAAGCCGACGGCGCGCGCATATATATAATTGATGAAACAACGGCTGATGACAGCCGCGCGGAGCGGCTCATCCGCCTTGCGCGCTGCTATGCTGCGGAGGAAGCCATGCCATTGCCGCAAACGCTTTGCATTGCAAAAGGCGAATACGGCAAGCCGTATTTTGAAAACGCGCCATGGCTGCATTTTTCTGTGTCCCATTCGGGCGGGCTTTGGGTATGCGCATTGTGCCGCTATGATGTAGGCATAGATATTGAGCAGCACGCCGCGCGCGATCATGCGGCGCTCGCCCGCCGCTTCTTTCACCCGCAGGAAATAGAGTATACTCACCGCGGCGGAACGGAAGCGTTCTATTCCGTTTGGACGGCAAAGGAAAGCTATGTCAAGCTGCTCGGCACGGGCATAGGGGGCAGCTTTTCGCATTTCAGCGTTGTTGAACGCGGTGCGATATCGGGCGATCGGCTCTTTGCCCGCTTCACGTCCATACCCGTGCGGGATGGATACTCGCTCACCCTCTGCCGATGGGACGATGAGTGAAAATCCGACAAAATTCGATTTACCGTATGCCGATATACATACCAAACAAAAGGAGACTATACCAATGAAAATGCGCAGGATGGACAGACTGGTGAGCGATCCGGCAAAAATAGGGCGGATAATAGCCGATTCCGCCGTTTGCCGCATGGCTGTTAAGGATGAAGAAGGGCTTTACATAGTGCCGCTGAGCTTCGGATACGTTTACGAAGGCGATTCGCTCACGCTGTATTTCCACAGCGCGAAGGAAGGCCGCAAGATACGCGCCATCGGCAGCGGATGCGAAGCCGCGTTTGAAATGGACAGCATGGGCCGCATTACCGAAGGGCCGACGCCCTGCAACTATTCCTGCATCTATTCAAGCATAACCGGCGCGGGCAGGGCAAGCATAGTTGAGAATATTGAAGAAAAGAAGCTTGCGCTTTCGCTCATAACCGAGCATACCGCCGGCCGCCGCTTTGAGTTCACCGATGCCCAAGCCTCAGCCGTTGCAATAATAAAGCTGAGCGCGGATACATTCAGCGCAAAGGAGAAAGCACAATGAATATAGACCTTAAAACCGCATCCTCGCGCGAAGTGCGCGCGCTCATCCGCGCGGGCGAGATAACCTCTCCCACCGCCGGCATGGCCGCGGGCTATGCGCAGGCCAATTTGGTTATACTGCCCGCGGAATACGCCGCTGATTTTGCCGAATATGCCCGCATCAATCCCGCCCCCTGCCCCGTGCTTGAAACGCTTAAGACTTCGCCGTATACGCGCCTTATGGCGGCGGACGGCAACATATTGACTGATATTCCCAAGTACCGCATATACCGTAACGGTGTGCTTGGCGCGG
The DNA here is from genome assembly GCA_963608365.1 of bacterium. Taxonomy (GTDB): domain Bacteria; phylum Bacillota; class Clostridia; order Christensenellales; family CAG-138; genus Phil1. Next base: position 3,512 of record CAVDFM010000001.1, read on the forward strand.
AAGTGACCGACGCAAGCGAATATTACCAAAGCGGCATGGTGGGCTTCCTTATAGGGTGCAGTTTTTCATTTGAGGAGGCGCTTATGCGCGCGGGCATAGAGGTGCGCCATATTGCAATGGGCCGCAACGTGCCCATGTATAAAACAAATATTATGACCAGGCCCTGCGGCCCGTTCTCCGGCCCGACGGTATGCTCCATGCGGCCCATGACGCGCGAGCAGGCCGAACTTGCCTATAAAATAACCGCCGCCATGCCCAACGTACACGGCGCGCCCGTGCACATAGGCGACCCGAAGGAAATAGGCATTGCGGACGTTATGCGGCCCGATTACGGCGACAGCGTGGAGATACGCGAAGGCGAAGTATGCGTATTCTGGCCCTGTGGCGTTACTCCGCAGGCGGCTATAGAAAACGCCAAGCCGCCTATAGTAATAACCCACAGCCCCGGGCATATGTTCATAACTGACATATTAAATAGCGAACTGAACGATTTTCTTGAAGCGCACAAGGACGAATAAACAGCACATAAAAAAAAGTGGCCGTGAGCCACTTTTTTGTTATGTATAGCCTTTTACTGCTTCCTCAGCTTAGGTCCCGGGTCGCCCTGCTTCCAATGCCTGCGGCAAAGGCTTATATATTTATCCTCCGCCCCCAGCACCACCTGCTCGCCCTGCTTGGTTATGCCGCCCTTGCCGTCAAGCCGGGCGTTGCATGTTGCTTTGCGGCCGCACCAGCATATGGTTTTGACCTCCTCTATGCTGTCTGCCCAGGCAAGCAGCCACTTGCTCCCTTCGAAAAGCTCCCCGCGGAAGTCCGCGCGCAGCCCGTAGCATATAACAGGCACGTTGTATTCATCCACAATGTCCGTCAGCAGTTCCACTTCCGCCTTGGTAAGGAACTGCGATTCGTCCACTATTATGCAGTCATACTCCTTCCGCTTAACGGCTTCCCAGTCCATTTCGTCAAACAGCGTGCATTCGTCCATAACGCCGCTGCGGCTTTTCATGATATGCACGCCGTCGCGCGTATCGGTGCGCGGCTTAACGAGCAGCGCCTTCTGCCCCTGCTCTCCGTAATTATACTTTACCATTATGGCGTTTGCGGTCTTGCTGGAGCTCATTGCCCCGTAGCGGAAATATAGCTTTGCCATTTAGGGATATCCTTTCATATATGAGCTGATGTATATATTGTATCAGACATATTGAATAATATAAAGTACAAAAACCTCACATATTATGATAGAATATATTTAACCATAACTAACTTCAGGAGGAACCTATAATGGCAATAAGCGTATTTCAGGTACAAAGCCCGCTTTCCCAGGTAACGCGGGAGCGCACGAACGAGTATCTTAAAACCGTGGGCAGCGCCGTTGGCGAGGAGCTTGTGCGCGTTGATCTGGACGAATTTGAAAAGGCGCCCTTCGCGCTGGTATTCGTGGCCTCCGGCGGAAGCGAAGGCATATTCAAGGAAGGCTACGAGCGCATATGCAAAAAGCCCTGCTATATACTTACCAGCGGCGAAAGCAACTCCCTTGCCGCCAGCATGGAAATACTTTCCTTCCTAAAGCAGCAGGGCAAGCGCGGCGAAATACTGCACGGCAGCGTTGAGGACGTGGCAAAACGCATAAACGCGCTGAAGATGGCCTACGCCGGAATAGAAAAGCTGAAGGGCATGCGGCTTGGCGTTATAGGCGCTCCCTCCGATTGGCTCATCGCCAGCGATACCGACGGCGCGGCGTATCAGGCCAAGCTTGGGCTTACGCTTGTGCATATCCCCATAAGCGAGCTTATAGAAGAAGCCAAGAAGGGCGGCTACGAGCCGAATCGGTATACCCAGCTTCTAATGGCGCAGGGTTACGACAAGGCGGAAATGGAAAAGAGCCTTAATGTATACGGCGCGCTCAAGCGCATAATTGCCAAGTATGATCTTCGCGCGGTCACCGTGCGCTGCTTCGATCTTCTCAATACCGTGTTCACCACCGGCTGCCTCGGCCTTGCCATACTCAATGCGGAAGGCATATACGCCGGCTGCGAAGGCGATATTCCCGCCGCCGTATCCATGGCAATACTCGGCGCGGTTTCCGGACAGGATGTGTTCCTTTGCAACCCCAGCCGCATAGATACCGCCGCAGGCGAAATGGTGCTGGCGCACTGCACGCTGCCCGTGACCATGCCGCGCAGCATCCGCCTCACCACGCATTACGAATCCGACAGCGGCGTTGCCATAGCCGGCGAGATCCCCGAAGGCACCTGCACCATATTCAAGGCCGCGGGCGACCTTTCCCGCTTCTTTGCAAAGCGCGGCGAGATAACCGAAAACCTGCACGAATCCTGCCTCTGCCGCACGCAGATAAAGCTGAAGCTCGACGATTTCTCTTACTTCCTCACCAACCCCATCAACAACCATCATCTGGTCTGCTGCGGGGACTATGTTGACGCGCTCAACGAATTCTTTGCCCTTATTGGCTAAGGTTATGCCCATATAGCGCATCATACGGCCGGCGGACAGCTCGTTCGCCGGCCTTTTATGCCCACGCGCGGGAATATTTACATATGATGGCATAAATATGGCGCAAAAATGTTGTATATAATCAAATTGCATCTTTTATTTCACAATTATTTTTGATAGAATAAATAGAACCATGCGGATAAATAATCGGTGTGGTCAAAAATAAACGGAGGATAAAAGCATAATGAAGAAAATTGCTGCTCTGATGCTGGCTCTGGTAATAGCCATAGCCGCTATCGGCTGCTCCGCTCCCGCGGATCAGAACAAGGACAACAATCCCGCTAACGACAACAAGGAACCCTATCGCGTAGCCATGGTTACCGATACCGGCGGAATCAACGACCAGTCCTTCAACGCTTCTGCGTGGGCCGGCCTGCAGAGGGCTCAGGAAGAGCTTGGCTGCGAAGTTAAGTACTTCGAATCCAAGACCGACGCCGACTATGCCCCCAACCTCGAGACCGCTGTTGACGAAGGTTACGACCTTATCCTGTGCATCGGCTTCCTGATGGCCGACACCCTTAAGGAAGTTGCCGCCAACTATCCCGATCAGACCTTTGCCATCGTTGACAATTCCAGCGTTGGCGATAACGTTATCGGCGTTAACTTTGCCACCGAGCAGTGCTCCTATCTGGTAGGCGTTGCCGCTGCCACCATGACCCAGACCAACAACGTTGGCTTCGTCGTAGGTATGGTCAGCCCCGTCATGAACACCTTCGGCTATGGTTTCTATGCCGGCGTGCGTGACACCAACCCCGATTGCCAGGTGCAGTGCTACAATGCCAACAGCTTCGGCGATGCCGCGGGCGGTAAGGCTGCTGCCATCAATATGTACACCAACGGTGCGGACGTCGTTTACCATGCCGCCGGTGCCACCGGTCTCGGCGTAATCGAAGCCGGTAAGGAACAGGGCAAGCTGGTAATAGGCGTTGACCAGGATCAGTCCTATCTGGCCCCCGAAGCCGTGCTGACCAGCGCCGTAAAGCGCGTTGACAACGGCGTATTCGCCCTGTGCAAGGACGGCGTTGAAGGCACCCTCAAGCCCGGCAGCGATGTTAACTACGACATCACCTCCGGCGCTGTGGATATCGCCCCCACCGACACCCTGATGAGCGACGAGTGCAAGGCCGCCGTTGCCGCCGCCAAGGAAAAGATCCTCTCCGGCGAAATCAAGGTTCCCGCCACTACCGAGGAGTTCGACGCTGCCTACGGTCCCGATTACTACACTCTTGACGACTAATAGCTGAATAAGCGCATCCCTGCCCGATGCATGTCGGGCAGGGATTTGTTATAACAAATCCATTAT
>CAVDFM010000001.1:7335-26895 GCA_963608365.1 bacterium
ATATCACGCAGACATACATTTTTATTTTAAGGAGGTGAGCCGGCTTGGAGGAAAACGGGCGCATAGACATGAGCCGCCCCACGGTTGAAATGAAGAACATAGTTAAAATGTTCGGCTCCTTCAAAGCAAACGACGGGATAAACCTGACCGTTCATAAGGGCGAAATACACGCCATTCTCGGCGAAAACGGCGCGGGCAAATCCACGCTTATGAACATATTATACGGGCTGTATCATCCCACATCCGGCCAAATATTCATAAACGGCAAAGAGGTTTCCATATCCGGCCCCAATAAGGCGATAGAGCTTGGCATAGGCATGGTGCATCAGCACTTTATGCTCGTGCAGCCGTTCACCGTGGCCGAAAACATAATACTCGGCATGGAACCCATGCTCCCCGGCGGGCGGGTGAACATGAAGGCGGCGCGTGCGAAGGTGAATGAAATATCCGCTCGCTACGGCCTTGAGGTAAATGCCGACGCCAAAATAGAGGACATATCCGTAGGCATGCAGCAGCGCGCGGAAATACTGAAAGTGCTGTACCGCGGAGCAGATATATTGATTCTGGATGAGCCCACGGCCTCCCTTACCCCGCAGGAGATAGATGAACTTATCGAAATAATGCATAGCCTTGCGCGCGAAGGGAAAACCGTTATACTCATAACCCACAAGCTGAAGGAAATAAAAGCCGCCGCGGATTACTGCACGATTATCCGCCAGGGCAAATATATAGACACCGTAAGCGTTGCGGACACTACGGAGCAGCAGCTTGCCGCCATGATGGTAGGCCGCAGCGTTGAATTCAAGGTGGACAAGGCCGCCATAGAACCGGGCGAGGTCGCGCTGGAGGTGCACGACCTGCATGCCAAGGATTACAGGAACGTTGAAGTTCTCCGCGGGCTTGACCTTACCGTTAGGAAGGGCGAAATAGTAGGCATAGCCGGCATAGACGGCAACGGCCAGACCGAATTGGTCGAAATCCTTACCGGCCTTAAAAAGGCCACGCACGGCGCCATCACCATGAACGGTCAAGATGCTTACAACAAAACGCCGCGCCAGCTTTTCGACATGGGCATTTCAAGCATTCCGGCGGACAGGCATAAGCACGGACTGGTGCTTGATTTCTCGGTTGAGGATAATCTTATACTGCAAAACGCGGACGAAAAGCCGTATTCCAACCACGGCGCGCTCAATTTTAAGGCCATTGATGAGCATGCCAAGGAGCTTATTGAAAAATACGATATTCGTCCCCGCGGCTGCGAACATGAACCGGCGGGCGACCTTTCCGGCGGCAACCAGCAAAAGGTGATAATAGCAAGGGAGGTTACGAACGATAAGGATCTGCTTATTGCCGTTAACCCCACGCGCGGGCTTGACGTTGGTGCGATTGAGTATGTGCATAAGTACATTGTGGATCAGCGCAACAAGCACAAGGCCGTGCTGCTGGTAAGCTTTGAGCTGGACGAGGTAATGAGCCTTTCGGACAGGATAGACGTTATATTTGAAGGCAAAATAGTGGGCAGCGTGCGCGGAAGCGAAGCGGACGAGAAAAAGCTTGGCCTTATGATGGCAGGAGGATCGGCGCATGAAGAATAGCATAAACACAAAAAGCTTCGCCCGGAAGCTGCGCGAAAGTGCGTTCACATATACGCTCATTTCCATAATAATCGGCTTTATAGTGGGCGCGATTGCCCTGCTTATCGCAGGCTATAACCCAATTGAGTCCTACGGCAAGCTGTTCGGCGTTATATTCCGCTCTTCAAAGAATATTTCATACAGCTTCATTGAATATTCCGTGCCGTATATACTCACCGGCCTTTCCGTTGCCTTCGCGTTCAAAACGGGCGTGTTCAATATAGGCGCGGAAGGTCAGTACGTTATGGGCAGCGTTGCGGCGATGCTAGTGGGCGCGTTTGTTAAGGCTCCCGCGTACATACACATTCCCCTTTGCATAATTGCCGCGCTTGCCGCGGGCGCGCTCTGGGGCGGGCTGGTAGGCTTTTTGAAGATCCGTTTCGGCGCGCACGAAGTGCTGTGCATGATAATGTTCAACTGGATAGCCTACTATTTTTCCAACTTTATAGTGAATCTTGACGGCGTGAACGTGGGCGACGGCAAAACCTGGTCCGTACCCATTGCGGATACCGCAAAAATAACCATATCCGATTGGCTTCCCGGCCTTTCGCCCAAGGCGCACTTCGGCGTGTTCATCGCGCTTATATGCGTTGTTGTGATCTATTATATAATCAACCGCACAACGCTCGGCTTCAAGCTAAAGGCGGTCGGCTTCAACCGCTCCGCCGCGGAATACGCGGGCATAAACGCCAACGGTTCCGTGCTTACGGCGCTGAGCATATCGGGCATGCTCGCTTCCCTTGCGGGCGCGCTGCAGGTTATGGGCGTAACGTATAAGGTCAGCCAGTTTGCCGGGCAGGAAGGCTACGGCTTCCAGGGCATAACCGTTGCGCTTATCGGCGGCACCAATCCTTTCGGCGTGCTGCTGGGCGCGGAGTTCTTCGGCGCAATGAAGTTCGGCGGCACGCGCTTCGATGCCCCGAGCGAGATAGTTGACATCATAATGGGCTGCATAGTGCTGTGCATCGCCATATCAAGCCTGCTCAGGATGATAAACAGCAATAAGCAGAACAAAGGAGGCGTATAACATGGACCAGCTGCTTAAAACGCTCGGCATAGTGCTTAATGCCACGCTTATGTATACTCCCCCGCTGCTTTTTGCGGCGCTCGGCTCCTGCTGCTCCGAAAAGTCCGGCGTTATAAACATCGGTATAGAGGGCATGATGACGATAGGCGCCTTTACCGGCGCTGCCGTGGGCTATTTTTCCGGCGATCCTTGGCTTGCGTTCCTTTGCGCGGGCCTTGCGGGCATGGTTTTCGCGCTGATACACGGCTTTGCCTGCATAACCTGCAAGGCGGACCAAACCATATCCGGCACGGCAATAAACTTCCTTGCCAGCGGCATCGCCGTTTACGTTTGCCGCCTGCTGTTTGCCGGCAATACGGAAACGCACCCCGTGCCCAATAAGCTCCCCCGCATATTCAACAGCCTTTTTGAATGGTGCAACGCCAACCTTGGCGGCAAGTGGGGCGAAGCGTTCGCAAAGAACGGCTTCCTTGACAACGTGTTCAACACATATGCTTCCGCGTATATCGCGTTCATATTGGTGTTTGTCATATGGTTCGTGTTCTATAAAACGCGCTTCGGGCTCAGGCTCCGCGCCGTGGGAGAGCATCCGCAGGCGGCGGATACGCTGGGCGTAAACGTATCGCTTGTGCGGTATATCTGCGTTGCGCTTTCCGGCTTCCTTGCGGGCCTTGGCGGGGCGAGCATAACCCTTGCGACCGTTTCCGCTTTCCGCCCGTCCATAGTTATAGGCCAGGGCTTCATAGCCATTGCCGCCGTAATATTCGGCAAGTTCAAGCCGCAGGGCGCCATGCTTGGCTGCATACTGTTCGGCTTCTGCAACGGACTTAAGGTCGTCGTAGGCGCAAACGGCTCCATACCGGTGAACATAATATCCATGATACCGTATGTGGTCACAATAATCGCGCTTATACTTTTCGTTGGCAAGGCGCATGTCCCCGCCGCGAACGGCAAACCGTACATCAAATCAAAATAAGCAAAAACTCACACGGCGGGCGCGGCAGCCCGCCTTTTTATTCGGACAAAACATGGCACGCATTATCGGGCGCGCTCAGCCGCGCCGTGATATCCTTATCCCATCAGCAGCAAAGGAGACGCATCAAATGGACTGGGTACAAAGCATAAGCGCAGCAATAGGCTACATTGACGCGCATTTGGACGAGGAACTAAGCATCGCGGACATTGCGCGATCCGCAATGCTGTCCCCGTTTTACTTTCAGCGCGGGTTTGCAATGCTGTGCGGCTTCACCGTGGGGGAATACATACGCTCCCGCCGGCTTTCCGCCGCAGGGGCCGAGCTTGTTGCCACGGACGCAAAAATAATCGACCTTGCCGTGAAATACGGCTACGATTCCGCGGACAGCTTTACCCGCGCCTTCACCCGCTTCCATGGCGCAACGCCAAGCGCCGTGCGCCGCGGGGAGGCCACGCTGCGCTCCATTGCCCCGCTGAAAATACAGCTCACATTACAAGGAGGAACAAGTATGGAATACAGGATAGTTGATAAGGGTGCATTCAGCATGATTGGCCGCGAAAGGACGTTCAACTACGAAAACTGCATGGCGGAGATACCCGCCTTTTGGAGCGAGCATTTTGCGAACGGCGGGCAGAAGATCGTCTGCGGTCACTATGGCGTGAATATCGATGAAAACGTTAACGACGGCTCGTTTGAATACATGATAGCCGATCCGTACGATCCCGCGTCCTACGTTCCCGCAGGTTACACCGTGCGCGCCATTCCGGCCTACACATGGGCGGTTTTCCCCTGCAAAGGCTCAATGGTGGAAAAGCTGCAAAAGCTCAACCGGCAGATATTCTCCGAATGGCTGCCCGCAAACACGGAGTACGTCATCGCCACCGGCATGTGCATAGAAATGTACTCAGACCCGCGCGAATACAAGAATGGCACATCCGATGAAAACTACTATTGCGAACTGTGGATACCGGTGAAGCGGAAGTAAGCTTAGCACCCGGGTTGGCACACCAGCCAAAGGAAACACTTTACCATCATGTAAAACCGGCATATCAAAAGGGCGAGCCTTTTCGGTTCGCCCTTATTTTATTCTGCTAAGATTCAGCTGTGCTTGCGGCTGCGCGCTGCAACGAATGCGGCGGCAGCCATTACGCAAAGCGCTATGCCCATGTACGCCGTGCCGGAATCGCCGGTCTGCGGGGGCAGGGGCTTGGTGGGAGGAATCACGGGAACGTAGTCATAATAGTAGCTGTTGGTTATGGCAACGCTTGCGGTTCCGCTTTCGCCCGTGCTGACGTATATTCCGCTTGTCTTGGGCAGATCGAACTTGGTCACGTCCTTGCCTGTACTCACAGCAGAGTAGCTCGCGCCGGTGAACACATAGTCGCTCATGTACGGGCTCTGCTCCGTCATTTCATATACATTGTAGCCGACCTCTATCGTGGCGGAATAGGTATTATCGCTGTTGCGGTTAAGCACAACGGCTGTCGCGCTGCCCAGCGTCTTGCCGTCCTCGTTCACGGGGCGCACATACACGGTGAAGCTCTTGGGCAGGTCGTAAGCGTAAACGCCGCGGAAGTTCTTTGTTATGGTCAGCTTGCCGTTCTGGGGCTTCTGCACCTCGGCATATTTATTGGTTATTTCAACCTTGCCTTCCATCAAATCTGCAAGCTCTATTTCCTGCGTAGTCTGGCCGTTTATGGTTATGGTGGTGGATTCGCAATAATAGCCGTTTATTTCGGTGCAGCCCTTCTCCTCTATGGTGTACTTACCGGGAGCCACTTCAATGCTCATGCTGAACTGGTTATCCTTATTCAGCTTGTACTCGGTGCCGTTCACGGCAACGGTAACTTCGTAGCCTTCGGGAATCTCCACGCCTTCAACGGTTTTGCTGATGGTGAGGTTTGCCTTGGGCTCGCGCTGCTTAACATAGGTATTGGTCACGGTAACGGTGGCTTCGCCGCCTTCGGCAAGCGTTACGCCGTTGTTCTCATCAAGATTGCTGTACTCGGTTTTTACGAAGTCGTAACCGGCTATATCGGACTTATCTGTCTCGGTCACGGTGTAAGTACCTGCGTCGAGCGATATGGTCTTGCTGAGCTCGTTCTTGGTCAGGGTTATGTTCTGATTGCCTACGGTTATGGTAACTTCGTAATCATCGGGCAGTTCAACGCCGTTTTCAAGCCCTTCAACCTTCTTTATCACGGTCAGCTTGGCCTTTTCGGGGACACGCTCGTATTTGTTGATGATGGTAATATCGGCCTCGCTATTGTCCGATACATACATTTTGAATATTTTGTTTATACCGGTTCCTTCATCATAAGGACGGTGTTCCTGCGTATCCATGCCGGTAAGCTGGTAACCGTTTATATCGGTGAAGCCAACTTCCTTTATGTAGTAAAGGTCTTCTTCAAGCTCAAGCGTATGGGAGAAGTTATTCGCCTTGTTCAGCTTAATTGTCAGATCAACCGACTTATCCGCGTTATACACATTCACGGTAACTTCGTAATTATCGGGAACGGCAACACCTTCAACGGTCTTCTTTATGGTCAGCTGACCGGGCTTGATTACCGTGCCATGCTTGACATATTTATTCGTGATAAAAATAGTCCTGCCGTCGTCGTCTTCATCAAATGTTATCTTGAAGCCATTGGCTATATTCCGCTCCTGAATCGTCGCCTTTACGAAATCGTAATTGGGAATACCGGATCTATAGGTTTCGCTTATTGTATATTCCTTGCCAACCTCAACCTCGAACTCTGTTCCCATGAAGTCCATTCCGCTCATGGTCTTTTCTTCGTCGCCGACCTTAACCTTTATAGTGTAATTCTCCGGAACATCTCTTATACTGACGACGCCATCTATGCCCTTACATATTTTAATCTTTATCTTCCCGGGTTCGGGAGTTGGGGTAGGCGTGGTGTCTATTTCCCACTTGGCGACAAGCTTTGCGTGGGTGTATACGTTCAGATTCTGTCCTTCGCCTATATTGCTGCTCGTGCCAACTTGACCAGAGAATGTCAGCTCATTGCCGTTCTTTGTGCATTTTGCATAATAGGTCACTTCCCAGCCCTTGAACTTTACGTTCCTCGGCGTGACGGCAGCCATTGCCGTAAGGCTTATGCTGTTGGTGGTATGCTTCCAGTTCTGTATATCCGATGCTGCGGAATAATTATATTCAAACTTGGTATTGGCAACAAACTTGCCCGCGCCAATGCCGTATGCATTGCCGCTGCCCTCGGTTGTCCACCATGCGCTGTTATTAAGCGCTTCGGCAAGTTTGCTGTTATTCCCGCACAGGGTCAGCACATTGCCGTAGTCGTATTCAACGTAAACAGGCTGCGGTATTGGCGCAACCTGAATAAGTATATAGTAACCATGGTTGGACATGTTGCCTTTGCCATTGTTGCTGCTGTGGCAGAAATTCTTGCTGTTAAGCTGAGTGGACAGCTTAAAGGTGCCGTTATTCTGCTTCACGGATTGAGCAAGGCTGAAGTTAACGTCATATGCATTGCCCGCGCTCCATGTTTTGCAGTTGTACGGACTCCATCCTTCGGGATCAATGCAAGCCACAACTATTCTGGACACATAGTAGCCTTCCGCAGCCGTTATGGCAAGCTCCACGCTCTGCTCATTCCTGCTGCTTGCGGAAGAATAATAGCTGCTCAGCGCTGTGCCGTCGGCTGCGCCGATGTTACCGGAATTCTGCTGCTTAACGGCTGTGCTGTTCAGTGTAACAGCAGTCACGCCCGCGCCGTTTTTGCTTACGTTCTGCTTATTGCTTACTTCAAACGTATCGTAAACAACCTCTATATTGCCGTCCCATCGGCTTTGTTCAATGTAGTTTCCGCCAGTGGTGCCGCCACCGCCTCCATGGTCGCCGTCCCCGCCCTTATCCGCGAGCGCGGCGCCCGGTATAAGCGCAATAGCCATTACCAGCGCCAGTGCAAACGCCAAATACTTTTTCATTTTTGCCTCCTGTTTTTCTATGTTTTTTCACCACTTACGGGCATCCATGCTTTTTTATACCGGCATACATGGATACTCGTGCGTACATTATAGCATGGCCCTCTGAGCGCACTCAACAAAATAATTCTTATTCAATCATTATATATTTTTAGTTCGATCAATCAAACAGGCGCACGGCATAGCACCATGCGCCCGTATTATTCGCTTTTTTTCAGCCTTCCATCTGCTTCCCGAGGAAGTTCGCCGCCGTCTCGGTAACTTTTTGCTCCGTGCGCCCCACGGACGCGTTCTCGTCGCGACTGAGCAGCATCACCGCGCCTATCGGGTCCCCCGCGCAAATTATTGTGGCTATTGCCGCCGCGGCAAACGGCTGCGCTTCATCCGCGGTAATGTGCGGCGCGGTTCCGCCGTCCGTCCCAACGCAAAGCTTGCCGCGCCTGTCCATCAGCTCCTCAAGGTCGCTGTGTATGGGTTTATCCATCAGTTCCCTGCGGCATGGCCCGCTTGCGGCTATCACCGTATCCTTGTCGCACACGGCCGCCGTCATCCCAAGCACCATTTGCAGCGATTCCGCGTATTCCTTCGCAAAGTCCCCCAGCTCCCCTATCGGCGAATACTTTTTCAGTATCACTTCGCCCTCGCGGTCGGTAAATATTTCCAGCGGGTCGCCTTCGCGTATCCTCAGCGTTCTTCGTATCTCCTTGGGTATGACTACGCGGCCCAGCTCATCGATCCTCCGCACTATTCCGGTTGCCTTCATGGTTCTCTATTCCTCCTGAATAATTCATTTCCATGCTTGCCATATCATGTTTTGTATCGGTAGTATGTGGAAGGTTGCAGGGGATTATGCATTGGTGCGAGAACGGTTTTTGTTGTGGAGTGATGCTGAACCGTGCTAAAATCAATTTGCCGAATTCTTTCAAAGGAGGCTTGCATCTTGATAGCACATATCCGCAAAACCGACGGAGCGACGCAGCCGCTCAAAACACACTGTTTGCAGGTGGGCTTAATCAGCAAACATATGGCGCAGCAGCTCGGATTGTCAGTCACGGCGCAGCTCATAGGCTTGTTGCACGACATGGGAAAAGCCACAGCCGCATTTATGACCTATCTCACATCCGCAATCACAGATCCTCTTTCCGCCACTTCACCGCACCATCATGCACCTATCGGCGCAGTATTCGCTTACCGTCGCTGGTTCTGCGCAGCAGATGCCGATTTTTTCCAGCTGCTAACGGCGCAGATAATTGCGCTTTGCATACGCGGCCACCACACAGGGCTTATGGACTGCCTTGACGGCATTGGTCAATCCGCGTTCATTCTTGCCATGCAAAACGAAGCCGATGAGCATTATGAAGAAGCCGTGGCCAATTATTTGGAAAACATCATGCCCGCCGATGAGCTGGATGAGCTTTTCGCCAAAGCATGCGAAGAGATACGCACTTTTCTTATAGAACGCTTAAAAGGCAAATGTGATACCGACGAACGTAAATTCCATTACGGCATGCTCACACGGCTTCTGCTCAGTATCCTTATTGATGCGGATAGGTATGATTCCGCCTGTTTTGAATATGGCGTTCCGCCCATATGCGCAGAGCAGCAGCCCGACTGGGAAGCTTTACTGCTCCGCTTTGATGATTTTCGCAGGCGCGAACTCTATGCTTCAGGCGATATTAACCGTATCCGTGCCGCCGTTTCGGATCAGTGCTTTAAGCGCGCCGAAGAAAAAGGCGGCATATACACTCTCAGCGTACCCACCGGCGGCGGGAAAACATTTTCCTCCTTGCGCTATGCGCTAAGGCATTCCGCGCTTTATAACAAACGGCGCATATTCTATATAATCCCATACAACACCATTCTTGACCAGAATGCGCAGGATATCCGCCGCGCGCTGTCCGATTATCCTTCCATATTGGAACACCATTGCGATGTTGTAACGCTCAGTCAGGATGAAGCCGAGACTCATTGCCGCCTTACCGAGCGCTGGAACAGCGATATAATACTCACCAGCCTTGTGCAGTTCCTAAACGCCTGCTTCAGTGCAAGCAACACGGATGCGCACAGGCTGCACAGTCTTACCGATTCCGTGCTGATATTTGACGAAATACAGTCCCTCCCCACGCATTGCAAAACGCTGTTTGAGCGCGCCGTAACGTTCCTTTCCGTATGCTGCGGATGTACCGTGGTTTTATGCACGGCAACGCAGCCGCAGCTCAAGCTTTCATGCCCATCTACGGAGCTTGTAAATAACTGCGACGACCTCTTCCGCAAATTACGGCGCGTGTCCTATATCCCGCAGCTTGACCGCCCGATGCATAACGGCGAAGCCGCCGCAAAGCTTGCCGAGATGCTCAAATCGCGCTCCGTGCTTACAATAGTCAACACAAAGCCTGCTGCGCGCTGTATTTACGCCAAAACCACAGCTATGCTCAGCGAGTCCGGCATGCGACCCGTTTTTGCGGATATCTCATCTACGCCCGAGCAGATATCCACCCTTGCCAGGCAAAGCGGGCCTGCGGATATACTTTGCATACACCTTAGCACATCGCTCTGCCCTGCGCACCGCAAGCTGCTCTTGCGCTGGGTAAAGCTTTGGCTGCGTGAAAAGGCGCGTGTGTTCTGCATATCAACATCGCTCATAGAAGCCGGCATAAACGTAAGCTTTCCCGTTGTGGTGCGCAGCCTTGCGGGACTGCCGAGCATAGTGCAGGCGGCGGGCAGGGCAAACCGCAGCATGGAATACGATAGCGGCATGGTATATATATGGCATTTATGCGATGAAAAACTTGACAAACTGTCCGAAATACAATACGGCAGCGACAGCGCAAGAACCGTAATCGCTGGCGTTCCCGCCGATGAGCTCGACACGCCCGCCTCCATTGATAAATATTTTGTGCATCAACAGAACTATACAGCCGAGCAGTCTAAATTCCCATTGCCCAAGCTTAATGGCGAATCCATAGTGAACCTTCTTTCCGGCAACGATAAAAGGGTGCGTGAATCTGCCAATTTTGACTTTGGCATCAGCATGCCGCTGCAGCAGAGCTTTCATACGGCATACAGTAATTTTGAGGTCATACCCGATAAAACTCATTCCGTAATCGTCCCGTTCGGGAAAGGCGTCGGGCTTATAGCCCGCCTTTCGGGCAATATAAGCCTTAAAGAAAAGCTGTACATTTTAAGGGAAGCGCAGCAGTACAGCGTTTCCGTTTATGGCGATTCCTATCAAAAGCTATGTGACAAGGATGCCCTATACACCATAGACGATACGGGCATCTGCGTGCTAAAGCAGGGGTATTATGATATGCAATGCGGTGTGCATATTTAATTTACACATTTTAAGAAGAAATATATTGCAATAACATTCATTGTGTGATATTGTATAATCAGATACTTGGATGGAGAGTCTTTCCGGCACTCCATCTCGTCATCCCAATTAACACATTTTAATCTTCAATCCACGCCCTCCGCGTGGGGAGAACGACAAGGTTAATCGTACCACATGCGCACCGTTTGCGCAAGTGATACAAGAAAGGAGTGACTCTTACGAGCGCAATACGCAACTCTATCGAGTATAAGGTTTTCGGCAGATATGCGCTGTTCAGCGACCCCATCTGCCGCATGGGCGGGGAAAAATTCTCCTACCCCGTGCCAACCTATCAAGCACTCAAGGGCGTAACCGAATCCATATATTGGAAGCCTTCAATAATGTGGGTAATTGACTCCGTGCGGGTTTTGAGCGCCATACGCACCGAAAATAAGAGCATCCGCCCCATAAGCTATAACGGCAAGTCCAATACGCTTTCCATCTATACTTATCTGGTGGATCCGGTTTATGAGGTGCGGGCGCACTTCATACCCAATCCGTACAGAACAGAACCCGATCTTATAGCCGACGGACTGAAGGAAAACAAGCACCATAATATTGCAAAGCGCACGGTGGAGCGCGGCGGCCGCCGCGATATATTCCTCGGCACGCGGGAATGCCAGGCATATGTTGAACCCTGCGAATACGGCAAGGCCGAAAGCTTTTATCAGCACAACGGCACCGTTGATTTGGGCATAATGTTCCACAGCTTCGCATATCCGGATGAAACCGGTGAAAACGAACTTGGCGTGCGGCTTTGGCATGCCCAAATGACCAATGGCGAAATAATCTTCCCCTCGCCGGAAGAGTGCGGCAAGTCTATGTATAGGCCCATACGCCCTATGCAGCCAAAGAAATTCGGCCAAAGGTACAACAATTTCTCCGCGGAGGATAACAACGCATGAGTTGGATACAAAAGCTGTGTGAAGTTTACGACGCCATGATAGGCGCGCCCGACTGCGATATGCTGAGCGTGGGCTTTATAAACAAAAAGATAGAGCTGAACATAATCCTGTCCGCTAAAGGCGAATTTATAACGGCTGAACGGGTGCCGGAAAATGATAGGCATTGCGCCGTGCCGAGCACCATTGCCGCCGAAGCGCGCACGGGAAGCTCAATAAAGCCATATCCGCTCGCAGAACAGCTTAAATATCTTATAGTAGACAACGAAGCCGACGATGCTAAGTTCAGCGCATATATACAGCAGCTTGGCGATTGGTGCAGCTTCCCCGGCGCGCCTGAATGCATCAAGGTTCTGTATAGCTACCTTACAAAGAAAACTCTGTTCAGCGATTTAATGAACGTTCCCGGGCTGAAGCTGCGCTCCCCTTATAAAGATATGGTATGCTTCAGCATACAGGATATGCACGGAGAAAACCGGCTGTGGATGCGCAGCGACGTGCGCGAAAGCTGGGGCCAATATTGGGCTACCCTGCTCGATGAAACACCGGAACTATGCTATGCAACGGGTCAAGTGCTGCCGGGGCTGCAAAGCCACCCTAAGCTGGACGGCAACCCTAAGCTCATATCCGCGCGTGATGTCGATTTCCCGTTCCAGTATAAGGGCCGCTTTGTGGAGGACCGCAGCGCGGCAACGCTCAGCGGTTTAGCTTCCGTAAAGGCGCACAATGCGCTTCTGTGGCTCATTGATCATCAGGGCTTTAACCGATACGGCATGCATATTGTTGCCTGGAACACCGCCATTCCCGTGCTCAATATCTGCAATGATCCTTTAGGCGATGAATCAGAAGCCAAGGCCCGGCCGGACACATTTGAAGCCTATGCCATTGCCCTGCGCGATGCTGCAAACGGCTACATGGAAACGCTGAAAACCTATACCGCCGCGACCAATCTGACAAGCGAAGCCCGCCGCCGTATGAATGAAATCGTGATAATCGGGCTTCAGGCTGCCACGCAGGGGCGAATGTCCATAACTTATTATCAGGAAATGCCCGGCAATATGTATGTTTCGCGGCTCAATGCATGGGCACATGATTGCCTGTGGGAAATGCCCGGCGCGAATAAAAAAGTGCGGACGCCTACATGGCTTGAAATATGCACCGCCGTAATGGGGCGCGACGCCGTCAATATCGCCCGCAGCGATCGTTCCGGCGATAAGAACGCAACCAAGCTTATGCGCGGGATGCAGCTGCGGCTGCTCGGCTGCGTGGTGGACGGCGCTCCCCTTCCGCACGATATGGTTGAACAGGCTTTTGTCCGCGCCGTCAAGCCCCTCAGCTTTACGGACAGCAAAGGTGCGTGGAACGGCTTTGCCTGGGCAGAGTGCGTTGCAGCCGCGTGCGCATTGATACGTAAGGAAAGCATACAGTCCGGCCGCGGCGCAGTTTCGCCGGAGCTGGACAAAGCATGCAGCGACAGGGATTATCTTTTCGGCAGGCTGCTTGCCGTCTCCCATAAAATTGAACTTGATACCGCCGAAAACGGCAAGTTCCCCACCAATGCGCTCAGGCTGATGCAAAGTTTTGTTCAGTCCCCGGGCGAAACATGGCTGCATCTATACTGCAAGCTGCTCCCCTATCTTAAGCAGCTTGGCCAAAGCGGACGCGGCAGCCGCGCCGCATGGTATTTAACTCTGCTGGGCGAAATAGAGCGCAGCTTTGCGCCGGAAGAACGTGCTGCACAACGCCCGCTTTCACATATGTTCCTTGCGGGATTCAGCGCACAGCTAAGCGAGCTTTATGCCAAAGCCGAACAGCGCAAGCCCTCGCCCCCGTTTGAGCCGTATGCCCCGCCTTCCGGTAGTGATGAACTGTTCGGCTGCCTGCTTGCCGTGGCCGACGTATGCGAGTGGAACGCCATGGCGGAAGAGCACAACGGCATCAGAACAAGCCAGCGAGACGGCCGCACAAACGCGATGCTGCTTACGGATGTATATGTTATAAAGCCGTCGCTCACATGGATGTTCATTCACGATAAGCTTATACCGTATCTTGAAAAAAGCGGCGTAAGCACGGCGGCGTATATTCAGCGCATTATCAGCCGCATAGAATCCTCCTTCGCCGCGGATGAAAGGCTGAATGAGGCGCGGCTCGGCAGCGGTTTTTTGAACGGATATCTAAGCATGCGCCACGCCATGACCACAAAAGGCGGATTAAATCATGACGCATGGGCGGCGCAGTCCGCATCACCTTTGGTTATAGACAGCCGCGACGCTGCATTCGGCGCTTTGCTTGCGCTTGACAACATGGTGGAGCGCATTGTTCTCGATGCCGAAAAGCAAGAAAACGACAACCGCCCCAGCAACGCAATGCGTCTTATGCCGCACGTTGCCCGCCGCCCCGATGCGGAAATTCCGCAGCTTATGGCACGCATGGAGCCATATATGAAAAAGCTGCGCCAGCCATTTGCATTTATACAGGAACGCGACCGCCTGCTCGGCATAACGGCCGAATTGCAGCCGGACAACAACGCGCCGCTCGGGCCGGGCTATTTGCACGCTTTTTATACATATACACTGCCAAGTAAATACGGAAAGGAAGAATAAACAATGGCTACGCTAAACAACAAAATCGATTTTGCACTTGTATTCACCGTCAGGAACGCCAACCCCAACGGCGATCCCTTGGGCGGCAACCGCCCGCGCACCACATATGACGGACACGGCGAGGTTTCTGACGTTTGCCTGAAGCGCAAGATACGCAACCGCTGGATGGATGAAGGCTACCCCGTATTCGTGCAGTTGGACGACAGGCGCGTGGACGCTTTCCGCTCCCTGCGCGACCGTGCGGATGGCTGCCCCGCGCTCAAGGCATGCCTTGACGCAATGGGCGAACAGAAAAAAGCCAAGGGTAAGAAGAACGTCGAAGCCCTGCTGAGCAAGGACGACTATGCGCGTATAGCCTGCGAACAATGGCTGGATGTGCGCGCATTCGGCCAGGTATTCGCTTTCAAAGCAGACAAAAAGAGCGATAAAAAATCCGATACCGATGACGCGGCTTCCGGCAGCGATAACGTCAGCGAAAGCGACGCCGTTTCCGTCGGCATTCGCGGCCCCGTGAGCATACAAAGCGCCTTCAGCTGCGATATCGTACCCATCACCAATCTGCAAATAACAAAGTCCGTCAATCTTAAAACGGACAGCGCAGATCCGGACAAGAGGGGTTCCGATACAATAGGTTCAAAATACCGCGTCGATTTCGGCGTATACGTTACCTATGGCTCCATAAACGTACAGGCTGCGCAAAAAACAGGCTTCAGCGAAGATGATGCCCTTGCGCTGAAAGAAGCGCTGCGCACCCTTTTCCGCAATGATGCCACCGCCGCCCGTCCGGACGGCAGCATGGAAGTGGTAAAGCTAATTTGGTGGGAGCACAACTGCGCCTGCGGGCAGTATTCCGCCGCCAAGGTGCATCGTTCCCTTGCTGTTTCAACTTCCCCCGAAATAAGCGTGAGCGTAGATGAGTCCGCAATACCCGGGCTGAAATATTCAATAATCGACGGCGAATAACCAAAGCACAAAGCCCCCGGCCTATTTACAGGTCGGGGGCTTTTTTACGCTATTTCTTCCCTCACTCAAACTTCGGCGTATACATGCTCTTGCCGTGCAGTTTGAACAGCTTGCCGTTGGCGATAACGGTGTCTATCGTAAGGGTGTCGCTCAGCAGCAGTATGTCCGCGCAGGAGCCTGCGGCAAGAAGGCCCTTGTATGGGTAGAGCTTCAGCGCCTTTGCAGGGTTCTCTGTAAGCACGCGTATGGCGTCCGAATACTTGTAGCCGAATTCGTTCACCATAGCGCATATCACGTCGTGATCGGCGCTCACGCGGCCTGCGGTGATGCCGATGAGTTCCTTCTTTTCATTCCACATGGGCAGGCTGCCGTTCCCGTCGGAGCTGAGCGTTACCTTGTCCTTGGGCGCGCGGGAGAAGGCGGTATCCAGTATTCCCGCAACGTATGAAGGATTGGTGCCGGCGGTGAAGTCTATGTAGCCGCCAAGGCTTGCAAATTCGACCGCCTGATCCATATGGCGGCTCAGGTGGGTGGGCCTGAACACGCTCACGGGCAGGTCGCTGGTTTGCACTATGTCTATTATCTTGCGCAGTTCTTCTTCGCCTGAGCCGGTGTGCAGATGCACTATGCCCGCCTTGCCGGAAAGCATGCCGCCCATGCGCGCCGCGTGGCCAAGGCGCGTAAGCTCCTCCTTCGTTATGCCGGAGCCGCGGTGGTCTGATATTGCCACCTTTACGCCTATTATCTCCTGAATAAACGTTATGTCGTCGGTAACGGAGCCAGTAAGGGTATGCGTCGGGTACCAATATGAGCCGGTAAGGCAGTACGCCGTCCAGCCTTCCTCGTTAAACGCCTTCGTCTTGGCAACAAGGTTGGCAACGCTGCGCGTTGTGCCGTCCGTACCAAGCAGACCCACAACTGTTGTCACGCCCGCATCCACAAGCTGGGACAGCTTCAGCGGCGGCACCTGATTGGAAAAGCCGCCTTCACCGCCGCCGCCCGTTATGTGCACATGCTGATCGATGTAGCCCGGCGCGGCGACGAGGCCCTCGCCGTCTATCGTCTGCTCTATCAACCTTTCAGGCACGTCTATGTTCGGGGCGATCTCTATTATGTCCCTGCCGCATATCAATATGTCCTGCACGTCCGCCGCCTTGTCATACGGCCGAACGTTTTTCAATAAAATCATGTCGTTGTTTCCTTTCTGCATATATGCCGTTTCGTTCCGCTGCTATTTAATCATACAAATGGCAGTATACGCAATGGGTTTTGTCAACCTGCTTCTTTTCGGGCGGTATTTCGGCGCATATATCCATGCATTTTGGGCAGCGCGTATGGAATTTGCATCCCTTGGGCGCATTCAGCGGGGAAGGAATATTTCCCTGCAAAATTATGCGCTCACGCTTTACCGCGGGGTCCGGTATAGGCACGGCGGAAAGCAGCGCCTGCGTATACGGATGCAGCGGATTCATATACAGCGATTCCTTGTCCGCTATTTCCACAAAGTTGCCCAGATACATAACGCCTACCCTGTCGCTTATATGCTCCACAACGCTAAGATCATGCGCAACGAAAATATAAGTAAGCCCCATTTCCCGTTTCAGCTGATTCATCAGGTTCAGCACCTGGGACTGTATCGATACGTCCAGCGCCGATACCGGCTCATCCGCTATTATAAGCTTGGGGTTTATGGCTATGGCGCGCGCAATACCTATGCGCTGGCGCTGTCCGCCGCTGAATTCATGCGGATATCGCACAGCATGGTAACTATCAAGGCCAACCTTTTGCAGCAGTTCTATTACCTTTTTATCCGTTTCCTGCCTGCCCGTATCAAGCCCGTGTATTTTCAGCGGCTCCGCCACTATATTTCTTACGGACATGCGCGGGTTAAGCGATGCATATGGGTCCTGGAACACCATCTGCATGTCCTTGCGTACTTCGCGCATCTCATTGCGGGAAAGGTTGGTTATGTCCCTGCCCTCAAATTCTATTTTGCCGGAAGTAGGTTCAATAAGCTTGCATATGGTTTTGCCCAGCGTGGATTTTCCGCAGCCCGATTCGCCAACTATGCCGAATACCTCGCCCTTATAAACCTGAAAGTTCACCCCGTCCACGGCTTTAACGTATTGCGTTCTACCGAAAAGGCCCTTGCTTACCTTATAATATTGGCACAGATTTTCAACGTTCAGCAATACTTCGCTCATCGCTTTTCACCTCCGAATTCCTTGGTGCAGCGGAAGCATCTGCTGCGTATACCGCCTTCCAGCTCATATAGCTCCGGTTCCTTTTCGCGGCATATATCCATTGCATACTTGCAGCGCGGCGCGAATTTGCACCCTTCAGGCATATGCATGGGGTTTGGCACGTTGCCGGGTATTGATTCAAGCTCGTCCACATGCTCACCAAGTTTGGGTATGGATGCAAGCAGCCCTTCCGTATACGGATGCGAAGGATGCTTGAAAACGGATATAACGTCACCCGATTCAACTACCCTGCCGCAGTACATAACCACTACCCTGTCGCATATTTCCGCAACAACGCCAAGGTTATGCGTTATGAATATTACGGATGTACCCACCTGCTCCTTCAGCCGCTGCATCAGGTCAAGTATCTGCGCCTGTATTGTCACGTCCAGCGCTGTCGTGGGTTCGTCGGCTATCAATATGCGCGGCTTGCACACAAGCGCCATCGCTATCATAACGCGCTGCCTTTGCCCGCCGGAAAGCTGGAACGGATATTCGTTTATCATGCTTTCCACGCGCGGCAATCCCGTGGCTTTAAGTATTTCTATTGTTTTTTGTTTTGCTTCCGCACGGCTCACCTTTTGGTGCAGCATAACCGTTTCAATTATCTGTTCGCCTATTGTAAGCACGGGGTTAAGGCTTGTCATAGGCTCCTGGAATATCATGGCGATATCGTCGCCGCGTATGGCGCGGCGCTGAGCGGGCGTCATTTTAAGCAAATCCTTACCGTCAAAAAGTATTTCGCCGCCTACTACCTTGCCCGTGGTATCCATGAGCAATCCCATTATGGATAGCGATGTTACGCTTTTGCCGGAGCCGGATTCGCCCACTATGCCAAGCGTGGAACCTTCTATCAAATCGAAATCTATTCCGTCCACGGCCTTAACAACGCCGCTGTCCATAAAGAAATATGTGCTCAGGTTCTTTACTTCAAGAACTTTTTTCTGTGCTTCGCTCATGCTCGTCACCTCAATCCGTAAGCTTGGGGTCAAGTGCGCTCCTCAGGCCGTCGCCGACCAGGTTGAAGCATAACACCGTAAGGAATATTGCAAGTCCGGGGAACACGGCGTAATGCCAGCACATAAACACATATGTGCGCGCATTGCTGAGCATAAGTCCCCATTCAGGCGTGGGTGGCGCCGCGCCCATGCCAAGGAAGCTCAGGCTTGCCGCGGTCATTATAGAGCCGCCTATTGATATTGAGTACTGAACTATAACGCTGGGCAGCGCGCTTGGCAAAATGTGCGTAAAGAGCAGCCTTGCGTCGCTCGCGCCCAGGCTCCGCGCCGCCTGAACATATACGCTATCCTTCATTTGCAGCGTTGTGCCGCGCACAAGGCGGGCAAATGTTGGCGTGCGGAATACTATGACCGCTATTACCACGTTGTAAAGCCCCGGTCCGAGTATAGCCACTATCGCTATTGCCAATATAAGTCCCGGGAAAGCAAACAGCACGTCGCACACGCGCATTATAATGCTGTCCACTATGCCGCCATAGTAGCCGGATATAAGGCCCAATATCGCGCCCAGTATCGCCGCAAGCGACACCGCGCCGAAGCCTATTGCAAGCGATATCCTTGCGCCGTAAACAATGCGGCTGAATATATCGCGGCCGAATTCATCCGTGCCAAAAAGGTGCTTTGCGCTCGGCCCCTGCAGCATTTCAGAATAGTTATAATCGTTTATGCCGTACGGAGCTACAAAGTCCGCAAATATTGCTATAAGCACTATCAGCAGCAGCACTATCGACGCAGCCACGGCAGTTTTCTGCTTTTTGAATTTCCTTACAAATTCCGAAAATGGGGTGCGGATATCTGTATTCTGATCAGTTTTGTTATCTTTTTTCATATCCAACCTCACTTATAGCTGATTTCGGGAT
>CAVDFM010000001.1:26905-36962 GCA_963608365.1 bacterium
ACCAGCAGATTTATCACCACGAAGTTGAGCGCGAATATAAGAATAAGCGCCTGTATCATGAAATAGTCGCGGTTGTTTATCGAATCCACCATCAGCGATCCTAAACCAGAAAGGCCGAACACGGCTTCAACCAATACTGAGCCGCCAAGCAGATGACCAAACTGCAAGCCCACTACAGTAACAACGGATATCATGGAATTTCGGAACACATGCTTCCATATTACTGTTGATTCACTCAGTCCCTTTGCCCGTGCCGTGCGGGTATAGTCTCCCTTCATGGCCTCTATTATGGAAGAGCGGGTAAAGCGCGCTATTGTTGCGGAAAGACCGGTGCCAAGCGTAAGCACGGGCAGCACCATGTGCTTCCATGTATCCGATCCGCTCACGGGGAACCATCTCAGCTTGACCGAAAACAGCATTATAAGCATAAGCCCTATCCAGAAATTAGGCACCGCCTGGCCCGCTATGGCCAGCGTCATTCCCGTATAGTCCTGCCATTTGGATCTGTGCGTTCCGGCCCATATGCCTATCAACAGACCGAGCGCAACGCCCCAAACTATCGCTATGCCAGCAAGGCGCAGCGTGTTGCGGTACCGCAGCGATATTTCATATGTAACGGGCTTGCCTGTCTTTATGGAGTTGCCAAGGTCGCCGTGGAATATATCGCTTACCCAGTCTATGTATTGCCGTACCACGGGTTTATTCAGGCCAAGCTCTTCCCTTATCATTTCAACGGTTTCATAGCTGGCCTCGTCTCCGGCGACCAACCGCGCCGGGTCGCCCGGTATAAGCCGGACAAACATGAATACAAATATCGATATAAGAATTATTGTTGGAATAATGCCTATGATCCTTTTTCCAACATATTTCAGCATTTAATTCACCTCGTTTAGTAAAATGGATAATAAAACGGGGATAAAGCCCGCCCGGGCCAATAAGCTTTTATCCGGGCGGGCCGCTTTCAGCTTTTCAGCAAAGATGTGCGTTATCCAACGTATACGCCGTCCCTAAGATAGAAAGATCCGTCGGGATAGTAGCAAACGTTGCTTATCTTTTCGGGGTTATACACATAGCCGTCCGTTGTGAAGAACAGCGGTACGCAGGGGCATTCGTCCCATATCAGTTTCTGCGCCTCGGCATATATTGCCGCACGCTCGTCTGTTTTGCTGGTAGCAACGCCCTTTTCCATCAGCGCGTCGTAATCCGTATTGGAATACAGGCAATAGTTGCTGCCGGCGGGCATGAACATTGCTGTGGAGAAACGGGCAAGACCCTGATCCGCATCACCGGTAGAGGGAGAGAATCCCCTCAGGTACATATCATAACCGGTTTCGGCAGGATCGCCGGAATAGCCGCTGACGTTGGAGGAAAGCACGCCGCTTTCGCAGGGAACAACGTTTACCTTAATGCCTATCTGCTCCAGCTGCTGCTGTATAAATTCGCCGCGCTGCACGGAGGAACTGTTGTTCATGGTCCACATGGTCAATTCAAATCCGTTGGGATAGCCCGCTTCCGCAAGCAAAGCCTTTGCGGCCTCTATATCGTATTTATACAGATCCGCAGCCTGGCTGGAATAATAGGATACCGCAGGGGTAATATAGGAATCCGCCCTCACGGCCGCGCCGCCTTCGGTAACGTTTATCATGGTATCTATATCGATAGCCATGTTTATCGCCTTGCGCACGCGCACGTCCTTGAACAGTTCCTTCTGGCAGTTCATGTAAAGATAGGTAAGGCTCAGTCCAGTGGTCTGGTATTCAACGGTAAGGCCCGCACCGGTCAGCGTCTCAACATAGGTTGAGGATGCGCTGCCCATTTCCGCTTCCTTAGCCATCAGCATTGCCACGCGGGTCGCGGCCTCGGATATTGGCTTAAATGTGATGGTATTAAAGCCGGCGTTGTTTGCAACAAGCGCCTCGCCGCCGCAGATTTCCTTGTCATAGCCCCACCATTCGCGGTTGAGCGCCAGCTTCCAATATTCACCGGGACGCCATTCGACCAGGCTGTATTGGCCCGTGCCGATAGCTCCGGTTTCAACGGAGTCAGGATCGTTCTGCAGCTGGGTCGGGCTTACCATCAGCGCGGAAGGATGCGCAAGATAGTTTATGAACGCGCCGAAGGAATACTTAAGATATACCTTTATGGTGTATTCATCCACCACTTCTGTATGGTCTATCATGCGGTAGTTGCTGCTTTTTTTGTATTTGAGTTCCTGGTTCGCCATTATGTCCAGATTGACCTTGGCAGCTTCCGCATTCCACGGCGTGCCATCCTGGAAGGATATACCCTGGCGCAGATGGAAGGTGTACTCGGTAGAATCATCATTGGCTTCGCAGTCGGTGGCAAGCATCCATATAAGCTTGTAATCCTTATCGAAACCAACAAGGCCGTCCATCATCAGCTTCTGTATGCCGCCGTCAAGCGTGTTCGCGGCATTGATGGGGTAGAACGTTACCATGTCCGATCCGGTAACAACAACTATATCCGAATCCTCGGCCACATTTACGCCTTCCTGCGCGGGTTCGGCGGCGTTGTTCTGTTCCGGGTTCTGGCTCTCAGCCGGAGTATTGCTCTCAACCGGTGCCGAAGGTTCAACGGGTGCGTCGTTATTGCTGCAGCCAAGCACAGCAAAGCTCATAAGCATGCATAGCAGAATAGCAATTGCCTTCTTCATTCGTACGTCTTTCCTTTCAATTTTTAATTTTTCGTTTTAGATGTGTTATGGCGCCAAAATCACGTATCTGTTAGCTATATCTTACAATATATGCACCGCATATGGAAATTCATTTTTTCGTTGCGCCTATTCCATATTGGAATGGCAGATGGTATAATTGTGGTAATAGTAAATATTACGCAGTAAAGGTAGGCATCGAAAATGGACTCCGTAGTTCTCGATTATTTCATGAGTTTAGCCAATAATCTAAATTTTACCAAATCCGCCAACGAATGCCATATAACCCAGTCCACAATGAGTAAAAGAATTGCAGCGCTGGAAGACGAACTTGGCGTTAAGCTGTTTTACCGTGATTCTCATTCCGTGCGCCTCACCCCCGCCGGTATGCGTCTGAGGGCAAACGCTCTGCGCTACGCCAACCAATACCGCGCAATAAATACAAGCCTACATAAGCTGATGATAGAATATATAGACATGTTAAAAATAGGCTGCGGATTATATGAGGTGCATATAATGACGCAAGCCATAAACGAATTTATGAAATTGAGAAGCGATGTTGAGCTGAACTATCTCCAATATGGTTATTCATCCATAGTCAGCTACGTCAGCACAAATGTTGTGGACATAGCCGTGGTACTGGACACCTGTCTTGATTCAATGGAACGGAAGCTTACAAAAAAGCCTCTTTATGAAGACACATGGATAGCTGCCGCGCATAAAGACAGCCAATTTTGGCAGATGAGTGCCGAAGATAAGGCTAAACTAAAAAATCAAATGGTAATAACAATGGTAAACAACGAATTTGAGCCCATACGCCCGTTTTGCTTTAACCGCAGCATGACGGACATAACGTTTACATACACTAATTCGTTTGAACCCACTGTAGCCTTGCTCATGGCTAATGCGGGCCTAACGCTGCTGCCGCAAAGCCTGCGCCCGTGCGTACCCGATATAATACGGATGGAAAATGTATTCGCCGAACCCATGAAGCATACGTTTTATGCCGTTTATAATGCGGATAGCGACAATAATTCACTTCCTGTGTTTATTTCCTGCTGCGATAGGCTGTTTAGTTCAGATAACTCACTCAGTTAGCTCCCCCGAATAAAACTCCTGCATATCGTCCAGCCTTATGCAGGCCAGGCGGCCTATGAACTCCGCGTTTTTATTCTGCACGTCAGGATAGGCGGAGCCACAGTCTATGTCCATGCGGTCGGGGCCATGCCATATGCGCATGGGCGAACCGGCCTGATAATGATGGCTGGTGGTGTGGCCGAATATCATTGTGTATTCGCCGATAAGCGGCGCCTCGCCGGACTGCCTGTCCCATACGGAAAAGTACTTTTTGCCAAGCTGCGGCCGCTTTGCAAGGTAAAAAAGCTCCTTCGGCATGGCGTGGACAAGCTTGCATCGCCTGCCGCTCACGGTTATGTCCAGTTCCGTCGGCAGCGCGTCTATCCAATCAAAAAGGGATTCCCGCTCCGCATCGCTCAGTTTTTTTATGTCCCTGTGCGTAACGTCCCCGCCGTTTCTGTACCAATGCTCGCGCCGCTGCTCCTGCGTCCTGTCCGCCGGGTCGTAGCCCGCGCGCAGCAGGCACAGCATCATGTATTCATGGTTGCCCAGTATCATGCGCATGTTCTTCGCCGCCCTTATGCGCTGCAAAAGCTCCACGCCGTGTTCCCCGCGGTCTATAACGTCCCCCAGTATATAAAGCGTATCCTCATCCTTCAGCTTTATCTGCTCCATTATTGCGTCAAAGCGGCGCCTGCTGCCGTGTATATCGCTCATAACGTATATCATGTCCGTAAAATCCTCCGTTGCCGTGCCTGTAATTTTAGCAAAGCGCGGCGTTGTTTGCAAGCTGTCGCAGGAGGGCTGTTTTGTGGTATAATCATATCTGCCTTTTGGCAAAACGAGAATAATGCGAGGTTTAATCATAATGAACGATAAAGAAGCGCGGGAGATACGCCGCAGGTTCAAGCCGGACAAAACATGGATAAACGCCGTGCACGGCTGCTACATAAACGAGTCCAAGAAGGTGATAAGCACCTTCCGCGAAAGCGTGCAGACAATGGTGCAGGATGAATCTGAGCGGTTCCTTGCCCTGCTGAAGAAGCCCATTTCCGGCACGATAGGCCGCAACCTTATCAACCTTGAATTCAGCGCGCGGCAGGTCATGGAAAGCGAGGAGCATAAGCTGCTCATGGCCATGCGCGCATGCGGCCTTGAAAACGAGGAGCTGCTCGCCGCGTTCTACAACCGCGTGGCACAGACGCTGAACATAGACGGCAGCTATATAATACTGCTCGTGCACGACACTTATTCCGTCCCCTACCGAAGCAGCGACGGTCATGCGCAGCACGATGCATCGGACGAGGAATTCAGCTACTTCATTTGCAGCATATGCCCCGTTAAGCAGACCCAGCCCGTATTGAGCTATCAGCTTGCGGAAAACTGCTTCAATGCGCTCAACAACGGCTTTGCCGTGTCCGCGCCGCAGCTTGGCTTCATGTTCCCCGCGTTCGATAACCGCGCCGCCAACATATACGCAACGCTTTATTACACCAAGAGCACCGCCGATAACCATCCGGAGTTCACCACGGCCGTTTTCGGCATAGAGCCGCCCATGCCCGCCGCATCGCAAAAGGAGGTTTTCAGCGAAATACTTTCGGAAGCGCTGGAAGAAGAATGCCGCATAGAAACCGTGCAGTCCGTGCAGGAGCAAATCGGTCAAATAATGGAGATGCACAAGGAAAACCATGTTGAGGAGCCGCTCGCCCTTTCCAAAAACGAGATAGGCGCTGTGCTTGGCCAGTGCGGCGTATCAGCGGAGCGCGTGCAGGCGTTTTCCGATGCATTCGATGCGCACTTCGGCACGGATGCGGCCCTTCCGCCCGTGAACATGATAGACAAAAAGCAGTTCGTCATAACCACGCCGGAAGTCACCGTTAAGGTTGACCCGGAGCGCAGCGACATGATAGAGCTGCGCAAAATAGACGGCCTGAAATACATCCTCATCCCCGCGGACGACGTTGTTGAGGTAAACGGCGTAAAGGTGCAGTTTGGGGAGAAATAAAACCGCTTTATTTAGGGCAGGATAAAAAATCCTGCTCTTTTTTATAAATTGGTGTTGACAATTTGCCACTACTGAATATAATTCAATAGTAGTTGATGCATCAAACCTGAAGGGAGGCATGCCAATGGGCATACAATATAAAAAAGGGGTTCTGGAACTATGCGTAATGGCTCTGCTCAGGCAGCGCGACCGCTACGGCTACGAAATATCCGAATCGCTTTCCCAAAGCATAGACATTGCGGACGGTACGGTTTACCCAATACTACGCAAGCTGAAGGCGGACGGAATGCTGACCACATATTTGCAGGAAGAAAGCGGCGGCCCGCCGCGCAAGTATTATTCGCTTACGCAGCTTGGCCGCGAAACATACGAACAGGACCGCGGCGAATATCTGCGCTTTGCAGGCGCGGTCAAAAAAATGCTGGAGGATGATAACAATGACTAAATCCGAATTTGTACAAAAACTCACCGCCGCCCTTAACCGCAGCCATGTTGTGGACGCGGCGGACATAATAGAAGAATATGAACAGCACTTTGTGTTTAAGCTTGCCGACGGCTATTCTGAAGAAGAAATAGCCGCAAAGCTGGGCGACCCCGACGAGATCGCCGCGCAGTATGACTCCGCGCCCGCGCAAAAGGGCGGCGGCAAACGCACGCTCATAGCGATAGGCCTTGGCATAACGGGCTTCTTTTTCGGCATACTGTGCGTGCTGCTCATCGCTTGGGAAATAGTTATGGCGGCGCTCACGCTTGCGTGCGGCGCGGCAGCCATCGGCCTTATATGTTCTCTTCACGGCGCGCTGTTTGCGTTCATCCCCGCCATGCCGTATCATTGCGCGCTTGCGTTCGGCATTGCGTTCGCGGCGCTTGCGCTGCTCTGTGCGGCAGGCACGGCGTATTTCTTCGCATTCATACGCCAGCTCATGCGCGCCTATAAGCGCTTCCATCAAAACGGCCTGCGCTCCGCTTCCTCCGCCGCTCCCCTGCCTCCGCTCAGCGCATATCCGCAGTTTGGCGGCAAAGCTAAGCGCACCCTGCGGCTCATCGCCACGCTTGCGGCGGTGGTGTTCGCAGTCTGCCTTATAGTCGGCTTCATACTCTCCGCCGCCTCGGCAGGCAGCTTGGAGTTCTGGCATGAATGGGGCTGGTTTACAACCGCCCATTGATATTCCCCCGCTCGGCGCAATACTGGGCGGGATTTGTGCTTTTGGGGGCGCAAATGTTACCCCGCGTTGCTTGCCGCAACGGGCGGGTTTGGCCTACAATGGGGCTGACGAACGGAAGGAGGATGTTCATTCGCTATGCTGAACGAAAACATTAAGGCGATAAGAAAATCAAAGGGACTTTCGCAGCAGGAGCTTGCCGTAAAGCTGAACGTTGTGCGGCAGACTGTCTCAAAATGGGAGCAAGGAGTTTCCCTCAATTAAGGATACTTTCACACAAACGATTTCCCCACGCTTACAAATGCTTTTGCTGGAAACAATTAACATGGAGGTTTTCAACATGAGCAAACTTATTTCTTGTGAGTTCAATATCGACACAGCCTGTGTGGAGTTGCTTTTTGCAAACGGCAGTGTAATTTCCATCGACTGCATTGCCGTGGAGAATGAAGTAGCAGACAATCGCTTCGACCGTGCTGAACTGGACTGGCTAATCTATAACAAGCCGCTGGAATATGCCAACCTTATCTTGAATGGTGGTATTGAGGACTATTGCAAAGGTTCTCGTGACCATAGCAGCCTTGAGGACTGAGCCGCGTAGCCTCACAATTCAATAAACATAAAAACTCCGAACATCCCAAAGATGCTCGGAGTTTTTTGTATTTTATTGCCGTTTCACTTCATCGTGAGCGGCTTTTATTATATTGTAATTACGGTTTTCGGGACAGCATATGCGATTTTTTTCGCAGAGTTCCACAATAAGCGATGACCTGCGTACTCTTAGACAGAGGATATTTTACCACGGAGGATGCTTTTTTGCAAGAGATTCAAGCAAATTCTCTCGCAAATTTACGTCAGATTCATACGAAAGTGCGGATTTGTTCATACGCATCACGGCACTTACTTGTCTTGGCACACCTCTGCGCAGTCAAAAGTGCAGTCTATGGCCAACACAACCGAAATATTAGGAGGTTCAACAATGGCAAAAGGTGAAAACATTTTTAAACGTAAGGACGGACGCTGGGAAGCTCGATATATCAAGGGCTATCAGCCTTCCGGGAAGATCAAATACGGCTTCTGCTATGGCAAAAGCTATAAGGAAGCAAAAGAAAAAGTCACGAAGCTGAAATCCGCCGTAGCAACCGGCGATAAAGTATTGAAGAGCAGCCCAAAGCGCCATTTCTCATTCTTCTGTGATGAATGGCTGAGAATCACGAAAAATCGGGTCAAAGCTGCAACCTATGTAAAATATGAATCCATACTGGAAAACCACATCAAGCCCATGTTGGGAAATTGTCATCCCGGCGCACTCAGCACTGCGATGATCGAGGATTTTTCCAGTGCGTTGCTTCACGAAAAACAGCTTTCACCCAAAACGGTCAGGGATATTCTTACCTGCCTGCGCTCTGTAATCCGGTACGTTACCAAACAGTTCCCCGGTCTGCTACAATCCGTGGACATCGTATACCCCAAAGAGATGCCGAGGGAAATGCGGGTTCTTTCTCCGGCAGAGCAAAAGCGGCTGATGAAATATCTGCTGGCGGATATGGATGCCTGCAAGTTTGGCGTTCTTCTGGCACTGCTGACAGGGATGCGAATCGGTGAAATCTGTGCGCTCCGCTGGGGCGACATCAACCTGAAGGACAAAACCATATACGTCCATGCGACGATGCAGCGGCTGAAGGATACCGCCGGAGGTGAAGGCAGCAAAACGAAAATTGTGATAGGATCACCCAAAAGCGATAAATCTGTGCGAACCATTCCTATGACAGAACAGGCAGCCTTGCTTTGTATGCAGATGCAGACGAAAAGCAGGGCTGCTTTTGTTTTGACTGGAACGGAGCAGTATATGGAGCCGCGTACCCTGCAATACCGTCTGAAAAAGTACACCGCCGCCTGCAAGCTGGAGGGCGTACATTTTCACACGCTGCGGCATACGTTCGCCACACGGGCTGTAGAGGTCGGTTTTGAAATCAAAACGCTCAGTGAAATTCTCGGACATTCTACCACGACTGTCACTTTGGACAGATATGTACACTCGTCTCTGGAGCTGAAACGAGCCAATATGTGCAAGCTGGATGCGGTAGGCATGTAAACTCTGCGCAGTCAAACTTTTCAGTCAAACGCCCGGATTTTGCCCGTATATCGGCATTTTCCGGACGTTTTTCTATGATTGTGGAACTCTGCGAAAAGGCACACTTGCCGGAGCGAACGGGCAACGACGGCATTCGTGGCGAAAAAATCCTAACACAAAATCAGCGAGGCCCGAAACAAAATCAATTCCAATGGAGGGATGAAAGTGAAAATTGGAAAGAAATTGATTGCCCTGTTCCTCGGCATTGTAATGGTTATGAGCTTGCTGCCCATGACGGCCTTTGCCGAGGGCGAGAGCGACGCGTTATCCGTGTGCATCTGCGAAACGGCTTGCACTGCGGATAACATGAACGCCGCTTGTCCTATCTGCGGTGCAGAAGGCGCTTTGCCGGAGCAGTGCGGTTATTCTGCTGCGCCGGAAACCGCAGAGAATGAACAGGTACTTTATGTGCAGTCACTCATCGATGCGCTGCCCGATGCGGACATGATCACCGAAGACAACGCTGATGCAGTCATGGATCAGCTTGAGGGTATCGATGCTGCCAAGATGAATCTGACGGACGCCGAACTGGAGGCGCTGGATTTCTCTCGCTATATCGCGGTGGTGAGCGCACTGAACGCTTTGACTCCGGGCGAAATTGTGCCGATGGCTGCGGAAGATACCAGCGCGACCATCACCTATGAGCCCGAAATCAAATGGCAGAGAACCAAAGAGTTGGTCTACTCCGAGACTGGCTTGGAAGGCTTATATGCTGGTGCAGTGACAGATTATGAAACTGTTACTTCCAGCACAAGCAGTGGCACAAGAACATATACCGCAGAGTATACATTGGATTTTGACACGATTTCTACTGCCTTAGGCAGAACAGATGATGAACAATCAAATGTCTGGGACTACGGTAAAGATGCGCAGTATGCAAATTCTCAAGAAACAACCGATGGTACTTCCATTGTACCGCAGGATGGTGTCTTTGCTGCCACTTGGAACAATAGAAGTTACAAAGCGCAGAAAGTAAGCGGTACTTCTTATGAAAAAGGTCAGTTTGATAG
>CAVDFM010000002.1:0-36932 GCA_963608365.1 bacterium
CGCAAGATTTCATCGTCCCTGCCATCGTCCCTGAAAAAACCCAGGCAAATAGCGGCTTAGGGACGATAGGGACGCAAGGGACGATAGTGTGCGAAAGAGGTTAGGGTAACTTAACCCATTACAGCGCAACTATGCTTGCCACGGCGCTGCCGTTTTCTATTTCAAGCTTGGCGAAGCTTTTGCGCCTGCCGCGGCGCGGCACGCTGGGGCTGCCGGGGCAGACTATCTGCACCCCGCCCGCGTACTCTATTTCCGAAACGTGCGTATGCCCGTACAGGGCAACGGCGCAGTCCAGCTCCTGCGCGCGGAGCATAAGGCGGTAGCTGTTCAGCGCAATGGCATAGGCGTGGCCGTGCGTCATGAATATGCGCACCCCGCCGAGCGTTATCACCTGCTCCTCGGCAATGTCCCCCGCGTCGCAGTTGCCCTTAACGGTGTATACCGGCTTTCCGCTGTGTTCACGCAGCCAGTTCGCCTCGCGCTGTCCGTCGCCAAGGAACGCCCAAGCGTCGGCATTGGGAAGGGCCGCATAAACGCGCTTCACCGCGTCCGTATCGCCGTGCGTGTCGCTCAATATTCCCAGTATCATGCCTGCTTCTCCGCCTCAAGCGCGGCCTTGAGCGCCTCCAGCGCCCTTTTGCGGTGGCTTATGGCGTTTTTGCTCTCCGCGCTCATCTGCGCAAAGGAAAGCCCCGCGGGAGCATAGAAGAACAGCGGGTCATACCCGAAGCCGTTCTCCCCCTGCGGAGCGTAAAGTATGCTGCCTTCCACCGCGCCGCGGCAAACTATCGGCTCCATGCCGCGCCGTGCCAATGCAACCGCGCTCACGAAGCGCGCCGTGCGCTTTTCTTCGGGAACGGAGCGCATCATGTCCATAAGCTTTGCGTTGTTGGCTGCGTCGTCGTGGCCTTCCCCGGCGAAGCGCGCGCTGTATACGCCCGGCGCACCGTCAAGCGCATCCACCATAAGCCCGCTGTCGTCGCTCAGCGCCGCGTCCGCATCGGCAATTTTAAGCACCTCCTGCGCCTTTTTAAGCGCGTTCTGCTCAAATGTTTCGCCGTCCTCCTCAACGTCTATGGCGATGCCCGCCTCTTTAAGCGAAAGTATCTCGCTGAAATAATCGCCCAGAATCTCCTTTATTTCGCGTACCTTGTGCGCGTTGTTCGATGCTATTATCAGCCGCATTCGTCCTTCTCCTTTGTGCAGTAATATTTATTGAAACGTGTTTGCGTAAACAGGAGCGGTGCATTCGCGCGTAAGCTCGCACTCCTTGCCCTCCACAAGCACCTTCAGTTCGTTTATATCCTCAATGGCGTTGGCGGTGAGGAAAAGCGTATCGAACGCCGCCTCCGCCATGCCCTCAGTATATTGGGCGGAAAGGAACTCCCCGCTCAGGTTGACCGTTGCCGTCCCGCCGTATATATCCGCGCTTATAAGGCGCGTACCTTCGGGAAAGCTGTTCATCAGCGCCGCATCCTCCGGCCCCGCAATAAGCTGCTCCACCGCCGCCGCGAACCCATGCCCCGCGCAGTACCGCGTAACGGGCACGTTAAGGCTTGCCGCGTTGTTTGCAAAATACAGCGTCATAGGCTCCATACCGTCTGCCGATGCGCTCACGTCCCCATCCTCGGCGTTCAGCATAAAGGGGGTCATGGCCTCGCTCAGCTTTGTTCCGCAGGGAAGCTTAGTCACCTTTTCGCCGTTGAGGGTTATCGTCACCGCGTCTATCGTGGGGAACTCGGCAAGGCTGTTCACTATGCTTGTTACCATCGCCCGCTCGCTTGCCCCGTCCGCGAATGCGCTAAGCGAACTTATGTCTATCGTAGCCACACCGTCGCGTATCCTTAACGTATACTCCACCCCGTCCGGTATGGTCGCGTTCAGCCCGCGGGAGCGCGCCTCCGCGCGGTTTTCCGCCGTGTCCACCAAATTGCCTATCGCCGCGCGGCCTATGCCTTCCTCCCACGGGATAAGCTTCATAACAGGCACTATGAACCCATCGTCATCCTTATAATAAAGCACCGTGCGCCGCATTCCGGCCTCGCTTGCGGGGTCATCATACATGCCCGCGTCCGTAGCTACGTCCTTTGCGCAGCCGCACATTATCAAAACCATGCCGCATATTATCATGGCTGCTGCCACAGATATGCGTAATTTCATATTTTCCGCCCTCCGTTCGCGTTTTTACCTATTGTTATTCAAACGGAGCGGGAAGTATGCGGGCAATGCTCGTATCGCTTCCGCCTTTAACTCCCTCAGTCTCGCCTACGGCTCGCCAGCTCCCTCTAAGAGGGAGCCTTTTGGGCGGCATCTAAACTCTTACGTTAAGCCTGCCCTGAAAGGGGAGGTGGATGCGAGCAAAGCGAGCAGACGGAGGGGTTGCATTGAAGCTGCTCTTGTTTGCGTCAACCCCTCAGTCACGGCTTACACCGTGCCAGCTCCCCGTCCGGGGAGCCTTTTGGGCGGTATCTAAACTCTTACATTAAGCCTCCCTCCTTGAGGGAGGTGTCAATGAGCGTCAGCGAATTGACGGAAGGAGTTATTTTTTATAATACCACAGTTTTGCCCTGCTGTCATTGCCAAGCCGCACTTTCCCTTGCCGCATATGCATGTTATAATGCAATAAGGGATGATAACCTGACAGCCGGGGCCGCTGCGCATCCGGCGGAAAGAGGAGGAGAGACTATGAAACGATGGAGAAACCTTTTGTGCATGGCAATGGCTGCTGCGCTGTGCATCAGCCTTGCCGCCTGCGGCGGTACTAATGACGCAATGGGGGACGACTGGCGCGCAAGCGGGGACGTTGCTGCCAGCGGCACAATAACCCACGACGGGGAAAGCGTGGACGTGCTGGTGACCATAAGCCCGAGCAGCGCGGCCTTTTACCGGGACATTGCGGAGCAGGTGCTGTTCGACAGCGTATCCTTCCCCATGAACATTGCGGACGCGGAGCAGGCGTTTAACGCCATTTCCTTCGACGATATGGATGGCGACGGGGAAAGCGACGTGCTTGTAAGCTTCATACATGAAAACGGGGACGAGACCGAGCTTATATGGATATGGGACCCCGTGGAGCGCTATGTTTACCGCGAGGATCTTTCAACCGTTCCCGGCGAAGAAGAAACCTTCTTCCCGAACTATGACGAGCAGACCGAAGAACCGTAGTTTACCGCAAACGGGCTTGAGATGAACGCCGCGGTGGAGATGGGCACGTTTTTGCTTGAGGACGGCATATGCACATACACCGGCCTTGGCGACGGCTATGCTACTGGCGACTGCTACTGGGAAATAGTGAAGCACTATGACTATATCCACGACGGCATACGTGAACTTCAGTTCGACGCAATATGCTACATTCCCGACGACTCCATACCGTATTACGACCAGCAGTATATTACCAGCACGGACAGCGAGCTTTATGATTTCTATACCGGCATGTGGCTCACCGCCGCCACAGCTTACGGCGACAGCAGCCGCGGGGATAATTATTATATCCACAGCGTTGAGTGGGATGGGACGGAATACCCTATAGAGTTCGCCTACTCCACCGATTGGCAGTACAATGTTGACGATTGGGCGCAGGTGCTGACCAAGAGTTACGTTGTATATATTCCCGAAGACTACTACGGCCTTGTTTTTGCAGCGGAATCCCAACCGGATAACTACCGCGACAGCGCGAAGCGTATGCAGCTTGACAGCATCGCTCCCGAGGCCGCAATAATGGACATCGATACGCTGTATCCTTACAGCAATCTTTATTTCAGCCTTTGCTATTGAGCCGAAAGAGGTTGAAAGGCGTACCAAGCCTGCCGGAGACTGTTGGCCGGAAATTGTTACTTAAGAGATGTAACCGTTACCTTAGCCTGGAACGGTTACTTTTTTACTCCTTCCGTCTGCTCGCTTTGCTCGCA
Organism: bacterium; assembly: GCA_963608365.1. Classification (GTDB taxonomy): domain Bacteria; phylum Bacillota; class Clostridia; order Christensenellales; family CAG-138; genus Phil1. Next base: position 3,912 of record CAVDFM010000002.1, read on the forward strand.
TCCACCTCCCTCGACAGGGAGGCTTAACGTAAGAGCTTGGACATCGACCAAAAGGCTCCCTCTTAGAGGGAGCTGTCGAACGAAGTGAGACTGAGGGAGTTAAAGGCTCCACCGCTTGCGGGGGAGCTGTCGGCGTAAGCCGACTGAGGGGGAACAACTCGCGGCACTTGGCAGCTTCGAGCCGTTCCCCTTTCGGCCACTCACATTCGTTCGTGTACACTTTCCCCGTAAACGGGGACAGCTTTTGGATAGTGGTAATACAAAAAAGGCTCCCTTTAGCGGGAGCCTTTTAGCGTTCCTTAACTTTATCGTTCCTTAATTCCTGCCACGGCTTCCTCGCTCGGGGTGACGTAGGCGGTTTTGTTGGTTGTGTATATCACCATGCCGGGCTTTGCGCCGGCGGGCTTTTTAACGTATTTTCGCGGCGTGTAGTCAACGGCCACGTTCTCCGAACCCCTTGCGCGGCTGTAATACGCCGCAAGCAGCGCCGCTTCTGTCATGGTGGCGGTGTCCTGCTCGGTCGCGCCCTTGACTATAACATGGCTGCCGGGTATGTTCTTGGTGTGCATCCATATGTCGCTTGGCGAAGCGAAGCGCAGCGTCAGTTCGTCGTTCTGGCGGTTGTTTTTGCCTACGTATATGTCCGCCCCAGTGGAGGATACAAAGTGCATGGGCTTTGACGCGGCAAGCTTCATCTTCTTCCTGCCGCCCTTGTCCCGCTTTATGTAGCCCTGGTCCTTCAGTTCCTCTATAAGCTCGCTCAGCTCGTTTTCCGCGGTGCATTTGGTCAAATTGTCAAGCTGGCCTTCAAGGTAGTCAAGTTCATTGAGCGTCTGCTCCCGCTGAACGATCGCCATGTCCCGCGCGGCCTTGAGCTTTTGATATTTTTTATAATACCGCTGCGCGTTTTCCCCGGGCGTAAGCTGCCTGTCCAGCGGAATGGCTATGCGCTCCACGGGGTCTGCATAATAGTTATCCACCGCCGCGGTGTCCGTTCCGCCTTTTAGCGAATGCAGATTTGCCGTGAGCAGTTCGCCGTAAAGGCGGCATTTTTCCATCTGCTCTTCGCTGTTGAGCGCGTCCGCGTAAAGGGCAAGCTTCTTTTCGCAGCGCTCAATGTTGTTTTGAAGAACCTTTCTTGCGCTTGCGCCGTGACGCTTGGCCCATTCGCGCCTGTCGCTGTTTATATAAAGGCTGTCCAATGCCTCGCCGATGCTGTCGTACAGCTTAATGCCGCCGCCCGCTATTGCGAAGGGATACACCGCCTCCGTCTCGCCGAGGGCGTTGAGCACGGCGCTTGCTTTCTCTTTTCCCTGCGCCATGTCCGCATAGAATGCGGCAAGCCTTTCCGCAAGCTCCTCCCGCTCCGCTTCGCTTAGCTGAGTGCACTCTGTTTTATCTGTATATCTTGCAACAAGCTGCGCCGCAACGGCGGGGGAGAGGCCGAAAAATGCATTGCTGAGCGCCTTTGCAATGCTCATGCCCACCATGCACATAGCCATGGAAAAATCCCCGGCAGAGGCTTTTGAGGGGTCCTGCTTGTCCTGCGCGGGGGGCGCGGAATACTCAAGCCCCGGCATAACGAAGCGCACGCTGCTCATTCCAAGGCCAACGTGCTTTATCGCGTCCACTATAACGCCCTTTTCATTCACCAGAATTATGTTTGAATGCTTGCCCATCAGCTCGCAGTAAAGGGCAAATTCGCTCAGGTCGCCAAGGTCATTGTATGTTTCTATGCTTATTTTAAGCACTCTGTCCAGCCGCTCCTGCTCAAAGCGCACTATTTTGCCGCCCGCAATGCGCTTCCTCAGCAGCATGCAGAACATTGGCGCTTCGCTCGGGGCCTGCTTTTTAAGTTCCGTAAGCTGCACGCGGTTATCGGAAGCCGATGCGTTTATAAGCAGCCTGTATGTTTGCCCAAGGCTGCGCACCATCAAAAGCAGCTCCTCTTTATCGGTCTGCTGAATTTTGTCTATCTTGCCGCCCGCAAGGCGCTTGTTCAGTTCGTTCATCGCGCTGTACAGGCTCAGTCCGTCCATGGACATTTTGTATCATCTCCGTTCGTGCGGCATATGCGCGCCTATCGCCGCTCAAGCCTTGCAATGGACAGCTCATACGCGGTTTTTTCGTGCATTACGCCGTTTTCATTCTTTGTGTATTGGCGGCTTTGCAGCCTGCCCTCTATGCGCACCCGCGCGCCTATGCAAAGTTCCTTTGCCGCGTGCGCCGCGCCGCCCCACGCTATGCAGGGTATGTAGTCCGCCTTTTTATAGTCGCGGTTCACGGCAATGAGCATATCCGTTATCTCCCGCCCGAAGGGGGTCGTGCGGAACACGGTTTCGCGGCATATGCAGCCGGTGAGCGTAACGCTGTTCACATGGCCGCAGTCCGCCCGGCAGCATTCTATGCGCCGCGCAAACGGCCTAAGCAGGAGCCTGTTCACGCCGTCAATCTGGCGGTTGTAGGAGCGCAGTTCCCCGCTAAGCTCTATCGTGTCCCCGATGCGGAAGCTTTTCATAAGCCTGCCCGGCACGGTTATGGGCAGCGTGTCCGCCGTGCCGCTCAGGCGCATTATCTCTATTTTGCCGATATACAGCGTTTCGCCGTAGGCTTCATGCTCCGCCGTAAGCGGCTCAATAAGCCTGCCCCGCATAAACAGTCCGTTTTCATCCCGCGTGTAGCCCATATCCACTCTCCATAGCATGTAATGATGCTATATGGATATGCCGCCGCCTGTCGGGTTATGAATCCAGCTTGTATGCTCCCGTCACCACGTCGTCCAGCAGCGCCATAACAAGTATGCTGCCCTTGCCCGCGCGCGGCTCTATATGCACAAGCTCCGTCGTGTCTATCCGCGTTTCGCTCCCGTGGAACTGGCGCACGGCGAAGGGGAAGGGCACGGTAACATGGAACGCTGCCGCTATGCAGGTGCCGTTGCTGCCGTTCTTCTTAAAATCGAATGTCTTTAAGCCCTTGCCGTTGCGGCCCTGTATGTCGTATTCGAATACAAAGCTGCGCTTGGCGTAGCCGCGGTCGGTCAGGGTCAAAATCTCGCCCTCGTCCGTTATCTGCCCGAAGTATACAACCTCGTCCCCCGCGTCCAGCTTTATGCACTTAACGCCGCTGCTCACGCGGCCCATTTCGGGTATGGTGTCCGGCTCAAAGCGTATGCTCATGCCCTGCTTTGTTATCAGCAGTATCGTGCGCTCTTCGCCCGCGTCCGGCTCAATGCCTGTTATCTCGTCGCCGTCCTTCAGCGCGGCGGCCTGAATCTTCTTCGTTTTAGTTATGTATTCGGCGGCCTTTGTGCGCTTTATGTTGCCCTGCTTGGTGAAGAAGAGCAAATCGCCTTCGCCCATCGTGTCAAAGCAGGCGACGAGCCTTTCGTTCTTTTCAAGCGCGGCAATCGTGTTCAGGTTCACGGCCTTTGCACCGGGCTTGGTTTCCGCAATGTCGTCCACGCTCAGCGTTATAAGGCTGCCAAGGTTGGTGAAAAGCTTTATCCGCTTATCCGTTGACGTATCGAAAAGCCACCTTGCGCGCTCGGCCTGAGTATTCAGCGTGTCCCGCTGCCGCCTGGGTACGCGCCTCAGCTTGCCGTCCGCGCTTATTGCAACGCTCACGTCCACCGCGGCTATCTCCGCTTCGTTCACCTCTATTACCGGCTCTGCGTTTATAATCTCCGTCATGCGGGGCTTAGAATACTTTTCACGTATTTCGCCGAGTTCGCTCTTTATGACCTGGTGCAGCCTTTGCGGGGAGGCCAGTATGGCGTTGAGCTCCTTTATTGTTTTAAGTATGTCCTTATGCTCCTTCTCTATAGCCAGCAATTCAAGGTTGGTCAGCCTTTGCAGGCGCAGATCCAAAATAGCCTGCGCCTGAATCTCAGTCAATTCAAAGCGCTTCATCAATGCTTCGCGCGCGATCTTTGGCGTTTTTGATGCGCGGATGATGGCTATTACCTCGTCTATATTCATAACGGCTATGGAAAGGCCGTTCAATATATGCTCGCGCTTCATTGCCGCGTCCAAATCAAAGCGCGTGCGCCGCGTTACAACGTCCTCCTGATGGGCAATGTAATAGCGCAGCATCTCTTTAAGCCCAAGCTGCTGCGGCTTGCCTTCCGCAATGGCGACCATGTTCACGCCGAAGGTCACCTGAAGGTCGGAATATTTATAAAGGTATTGCAGTATCTTTTCTGCGTCCGCATCCTTTTTGACCTCTATAACGGCCCGCATGCCCATTCGGTCGGATTCGTCGCGTATGTCGCTTACGCCGGCGAACATGGCCTTCTTTTCCTGCGTTATCTTCAGTATGCCTTCAAGGGCGCGGGCTTTGTTCACCTGATAGGGCATTTCGGTGGCAACTATCAGCTTTTTGCCGTTCTTCTGCTCCTCTATGTGGCACTTTGCGCGCACGGTAAGCTTGCCGCGGCCCGTTTCGTAGGCGGCGCGTATTTCATCGCTTGCCAGTATATAGCCGCCCGTGGGAAAATCGGGGCAGGGGATTATCTTCATAAGCTCGTCAAGGCTTATGTCCGGCTTCTCCATCTGCGCAATAACGGCGTCTATGGTCTCCGCAAAGTTATGCGGCGGTATGGCCGTTGCAAGGCCCACGGCTATGCCGTTCGCCCCGTTTACAAGCAGGTTTGGGAAGCGGCCGGGCAGCACGTCCGGCTCCTTTTCCGTATCGTCAAAGTTAAGGCTGAACTTTACCGTGTCCTTATCAATGTCGCGCAGCAGCTCAAGCGCAAGCGGCGTCATCCTCGCTTCGGTATAGCGCATTGCGGCGGCGCTGTCGCCGTCTATGCTGCCGAAGTTGCCGTGCCCGTCCACAAGCGGCGCGCGCATATTGAAATCCTGCGCCATGCGCACCATTGCGTCATATACGCTGGAATCCCCGTGCGGGTGATATTTACCCAGGCAGTCGCCCACGATACGCGCGCTTTTCCTGTGCGGCTTATCGGGCGTGTTGCCAAGGCCGAGCATTGTGTAAAGTATCCTGCGCTGCACGGGCTTTAACCCGTCCTCAACGCGGGGCAGGGCGCGTTCCAGTATTACGTGTTCTGCATAGGGCAGCATGGATTCATGCATAACGTCGTCCATGCTCTTTGTCAGTATGTTCTTATCCGTCGCAATGGGCGGCCTTTCGTCCTTTTTAGCCATTTACCTTAGCGCTCCCTTCTGCGTTATTGCGCTGCGCCTTTTCCGCCTTTTCTTCAAAGGCATCGGTCTTGTTGAAATTGGCGTATTCGCTTATGTATTCCTTGCGCGGGCCCACCTTGTCGCCCATCAGCAGGGTAACAAGGTGCTCAACGTCCGCGGAGTCTTCTATGTTCACGCGCACGAGCGTGCGGTTTTCGGGGTTCATGGTGGTGTCCCAAAGCTGCTCCGGGTTCATCTCGCCAAGGCCCTTGTAGCGCTGCAAACTGTATCCTTTGCCTATTGTTTTAAGCGCCTTGTTCAGCGCCGCGTCGTCGTAAAGATACTGCACGTTCGTGCCCTTTTGCAGCTTATAAAGCGGCGGCTGGCCCATGTATACATGGCCTTCGGTAATAAGCTCCTTCATATAGCGATAGAAGAAGGTGAGCAATATGGCCCGAATATGCGCGCCGTCCTGATCGGCATCGGAAAGAATTATTATCTTGTCGTACTTCAGGCCGGATATGTCAAAATCCTCGCCTATGCCGGTGCCTATCGCGGTTATTATGGAGCGGAACTCCTCGTTTTGCAGCACTTGATCTATGCGCTTCTTTTCAACGTTGAGCGGCTTGCCCCTAAGCGGCAATATTGCCTGGAAGCGCCTGTCGCGCCCCTGCTTGGCGCTGCCGCCCGCGCTGTCGCCTTCAACTATGAAAAGCTCGTTTATCTTATAATCCCTGCCTGTGCAGCTTGAAAGCTTGCCGACGAGCGGCGCGTTATCCAGCTTGTTCTTTTCCCGCGCCATGGATTTTGCCTTGCGGGCGGATTCGCGCACCTTTGCCGCCTTAATGGCCTTGTCCGCCATAAGGGAGGCCGTTTCGCTGTTTTTCAAATCCTCAAGGAAAGGCGTAAGAAATTCGTTCATAACAAACTCCACCGCGGGCTTGGCTTCCGTGTTGCCAAGGCGTGTTTTGGTCTGCCCTTCAAACTGCACCGTGTGCATCTTCAACGCAAGCACCACCGTAAGTCCTTCGCGGAAATCCTCACCGCTCAAGGATGCGTCCTTCTCCTTCAGCAGGCCGCTTTTGCGGCAGTAATCGTTCATTATCTTCGTAAGCGCGCTTTTGAAGCCCGTTTCGTGCGTGCCGCCTTCGGTGGTGGGAATATTGTTCACATAGGAAAACATGCTTTCCGTGTAGCCGTCGTTATGCTGCATGGCAAGCTCCACAACTATGCCGTCCTTAGTTCCGCTTATGTGTATGGGTTCGGGGTAAAGCGGGGTCTTATCCGCGTTGAGATATTTTACAAAGTCCGAAAGACCGCCCTCGAAGCAATACTCGCGTTCCTTTTTGTCCCCGCGCGTGCGTTCGTCCGTCAGCGTAAAGCGGACGCCGCGGTTAAGATAGGCAAGTTCCCTGAGCCGCTTTGATATTATTTCAAAGTTCATGTCCAGCGTTTCAAAAACGCGCCTGTCCGGCAGGAAGGTGACCTTTGTGCCGCGCTTCCTTGTGCGGCCTGTCTCCTGAAGCGGGCCTTCGGGTATGCCGGAATGGGTGTTGCCTTCGGCGTCTATATAGCTATGAAATCGCTGAATGTAGCTTTTGCCCTCGGTAGCGACCTCCACTATGACGTATTCGCTAAGCGCGTTTACAACGCTTGCGCCAACGCCGTGCAGACCGCCGGAGAAGCCGTATGCATCGTTATCGAATTTGCCGCCGGCGTGCAGCTGGGTATACACTACCTCCACGCCGCTTACGCCCAGCTTTTCATGTATGCCGACGGGTATGCCGCGGCCGTTATCCTCAACGGTTACGGAATTATCCTTATTTAATGTAACGTTTATCGTGTCCGCAAAGCCGTTGGCGGCTTCGTCCACGGCGTTGTCAACAATTTCCCAAAGCATGTGGTGCAGCCCGCGCGCACCGGTGGAGCCGATGTACATGCCCGGGCGCATACGCACGGCTTCCAGCCCCTCCATAACTTTTATATCGCTTACGGTATAGTCTTTAGACATATTCCCTCCAAGTGCGCCGCAGCGCAGAATAAAATCAATATTAACCAATTTTATATTATAATACAATGGTTTATTCTGGACAAGTCAAGCGCGGATATTTAACTTTTTTACCGGTAAAACTAATCAAAAACCGAAAAGAGGTGACATTATGAACGACACGGCGGAAATATGCCGCGAAATAAGCGACAGTGCGGATATGGGCAAGCTTGCGCTCAGCCGGCTTATAAAGCGCTGCCGCGACGCATCGTTTTGCAGCGTTATGGCGGACATGTTCGCAAACTATCACGAGCTGTATAACGATGCGCAGGAGATAATAAGGGAGCTTGGTCAGCGCGATTCGGGCGCAAGCCCGCGGCAGAAAAAGCCCATGCTAATCGGCCTTGCGCTGAATACGGCAATAGACAGCACGCCTTCGCACCTATCCGAAATGCTGGTGCAGGGCTGCGCGATGAGCCTTATAAACATTGCCCGGGCGGAAAACGAATGCGTCCGCGCGGATGCAAAGGCAATGTGCTTATGTAAGCGCGCCCGCAGGAACGAGCAGGAAAACATTCAGCGCCTGCTCAAGTTCGTTTAACTATTCGCGGGTAAGCTCGGAATATATCGCGCTGAACACGGCCTGGCTGCGTTCTTCCCAAACGTCGCACGCATGGCGGGCCGTGGCCTCATCAGGCAGCAGCAGCTCGATTTTGACCAGATCGCCGTGCGGCTCCATAGCCCTCAGCGTTACCCTGCGGGCGGTCTCGCTTGCGCTGTCGCGCTCTATTTTGGTTGCGAAGCGCGTGCGGCGTATCAATACGGGCGCGTATTCCGCGGCGCGTGCGGCTATCTTGTCCCTCAGCGACCCGGGCAGCCGCACGGCGAACATATCAAGCGTCTGCTCCCCCTGCGGCGTGAGGAAATACGCCTGCCCGTACGGGCGCGGCACGGCGCTGATAAGCCCTTCTTCCTCCAGCTCATATGCGGCGTTCTGCACCGCGAAATACCCAAGCAGATCATATATGCCGAAAAAGTCCGAAAGCTGCTCCTTGGTGGGCTGCATGCCGAGCGCCTTCAGCCCGTGAAGCACCATCAGCTTATCCTTAGTAACTCCCGTTGAAAAGTATTCCATGTTTTCTCCTTACAGCACAGCTTTATATAATTATAGCATAAGACGCGGCGTATAAGAAAGAGGATGCTTTTAAGCATCCCCCGTTGCATTTGTTCATTCGTCAAGGCATTCTATTGCCGCAGTCAAACCTTTGACAATATCCTCAAGCGGCATGCTGGGCATGTTCGGCTTATCGGCAACTTGGCTCGGGATATAGGGAACGTGTATAAAGCCCGCCTTTGTTGCCATGTTGTTCGCGGCAATATGGTCAAGCAGGGAATACATCGTGCTGTTGCATACATATGTGCCCGCGCTGTTTGATACCGCCGCGGCAACGTTAGCGCGCTCCATTGCGCTCACCATGCGCTTTATCGGCAGCGTTGCAAAATGTGCGTTTGCTCCGCCCGTTACCACCGGTTCATCCTCCGGCTTATAGCCCGCGTTGTCGGCTATGCGCGCGTCCATAACGTTTATCGCAACGCGCTCCGGAGTTATGGCGAACCTGCCGCCGGCCTGCCCGAGGCATATGGCATAATCGGGCTTTATCTCGTCAACATAGCGGCATACGGCGTCCTTCGCGCCGAGGAACGTGACCTCCAGCAGCCGCTTTTCAAGGCGTATGCCGCCTATCGTGTCGGGAAGAAGCTCCAGCGCCAATGCGGAAGGGTTCTCGCTTTCCCCGCCGAAGGGTTCAAATGCGGTTATAAGCAGCGTTTTCATGCGCTTTACCTCGCCTTTCTGTATGCTTTGCCGTTTTCAAGGGCAATGCCCTTCGCTTCAAACATTTCGCTCACTGTCACAAGCTTGTATCCCTGCTCCACAAGGGCGGGAATTATCTGCTCCGCGGCGGCCGCGGTATCCTCCCTTACGTCGTGCATAAGCACTATGTCCCCGTCAACGGCCTTCAGCGCCTCGGCGACGGTGCTGTCCGTATCCCGCGTTTTCCAGTCAAGCGTATCTATGCTCCAAAGTATCAGCGGGTATTTTACCGTTGCGCGCACGTCGTCGTTCTTTGCGCCGTATGGCGGGCGCACCAGCTTGGAGCGCGTGCCGGTTATGCTTTCTATCAGGTCGGCTGTGTCCTCGACCTGGCTTGTCCGCTCGTCCTCTGATATTTTAGTCAGGTTCTTGTGGCTGTATGTGTGGTTCGCCACCTCGCAGCCAAGGTCCGCCGCGCGCTTAACGGTGTTTGGAAATTTCTCCACCTGGGAACCGAGCGCAAAGAAAGTGACGTGTACGCCATAGTCGGCGTATTGCTCAACCACGTCCAGTATGCGGTTGGTCACCTCACCATACGGCCCGTCGTCAAACGTTAATGCGACCAGCTTTTCTTCGCTTAGCGGGTTCGCCGTTTCACCCGGCATTATCGCGCCCGTAACATCGGGTGTGGCATCGGCCGCAGTCTGCTCAGGCGAGGGCGAAGGCTCCTCCGTCGGCATGAACGTTGGCGTTGGATGCGGGGTTGGTTTTGGCACCTCGACTATATCATTATTTACATTGTTGGGGTCATTGTCGTTAACGGTGCAGCCGCAAAGGCAGAAAAGCATGGCGGCGCAAATGAGTATGGCAAAAAAAGCCCTGATATATATAAAAACGATCCTGTTCATCGTGTTCTCCTTATATAAACGCTTATGCGGCGAAATTTGCCGCAAAAGCCCGTATGAATATGCTATCCTTTATTTTGCCCCAAGTCAAGCGGTTCAAAAATATTTAACACTTTTTATATGCGCTTTCTCCTGCGCCTTGCAAAGGGAGGGCTTTTCCAATATAATACCATCAGGCGCATAGGCTGACAGCGCCCGAATGTTTGGAGGCAACGCATTTGAAAACGAGTGACTTTTACTATGATCTGCCGCATGAGCTGATAGCGCAGACGCCCATAAAGGACCGCAGCGCCGCGCGCATGCTCTATTACGATATGAAGAATAAGCAGATGCATGACGAGATATTTACCGATATCCTTACCCATTTAAGGCCGGGGGACATATTGGTGCGCAACACTACCCGCGTTATACCCGCGCGCCTTTATGCGCACAGGGAGGATACAGGCGGACTGATGGAGTTTTTGCTGCTGAAAAGGCTGGACGACCACCGTTACGAGGCGCTGGTACGCCCGGGCAAGCGCGCAAAGCCCGGCCTTATATATAAGGTAACGGATGAACTGAGCATAGAGGTTGAATCCCCGACCGACGCGGGCGGCAGGATAGTTTATCTTCATTATGAAGGCATACTTGAAGAAGTGCTTGACCGCTGCGGCGAAACGCCGCTGCCGCCGTACATAACCGAACGGCTGGACGATAAGGAGCGCTACCAAACCGTTTATGCAAAGCAGAACGGCTCCGCAGCCGCGCCCACCGCCGGGCTGCATTTTACGGAGGAACTGCTCAAAAAGGTGCAGGATATGGGCGTTGAGATAGCGGATGTGCTGCTGCACGTAGGCCTTGGCACGTTCCGTCCGGTATCGGCGGAAAACGTGGAAGAGCACCACATGCACAGCGAATATTATGAAATGAGCGAAGGATCGGCCCAAAAGATAAACCGCGCCCGCCAAAACGGGGGCAGGATAATAGCCGTCGGCACAACGTCCTGCCGCACGCTTGAAAGCGTGGCCGATGAAAACGGCGTTGTTCACGCGAAAAGCGGCTATACGGATATATTCATAACGCCGGGCTATCGCTTCAAGGCCGTGGACGGGCTGATAACCAATTTCCATCTGCCCGAATCGACGCTGCTTATGCTTGTGAGCGCCCTTTGTTCGCGCGAAGAAGTAATGGCCACCTACGCTCATGCCGTTGAGGAACGCTACCGCTTCTTCAGCTTCGGCGATTGCTGTCTGTTCCTGTGAGGTTGACAGCGTATCAATATTTGCATAAAATATTGATATAATAATTGCGGAGGTGATGGCGTTGCCGGCTATAAGACCGAGTTCCGATCTTAGGAACGGATACAATGAAATATCGGAATTTTGCCATAAGTATAATGAGCCTGTGTACATTACAAAGAACGGCACGGGCGATCTTGCCGTGATGAGCATAGAAACATATGAGCGGCTCGTGGGCAGGTTTGAACTGTATTCCCTTATGGAAAAGGGGCTTAGCGACGTGGAGCAGGGCCGCGTGCAGAAAGCGGACGATGTTTTCGCACGGATAGAGCAAAAGCTTGGGCAGGGCAAAGATGGATAATTACTCCGCCATGATATCCGCCGCTGCCGGAGAGGACATTGATGGCATAGCGGACTACATAGCCAATGTGCTGCTTGAACCGGAAACGGCTGCAAAGCTTATAGGCAGGCTGAAAACTGCCGTAAAATCGCTTGAAACAATGCCCGAAAGGCATCCGCTCGCGGCAGACGCATACCTGGCGCTCCGCGGCATACGGACGATACGCGTGGATAATTACTGCGTTTTTTACACCGTGAACCGCGCGGAACGCACAGTGAATATAATCCGCGTAATATACACAAAGCGGGCGTGGGAAAAGCTTGCTTAACTGCCCACGACCACATAGGAGGAAAGATGAACCAATTCCGTTTTGAACTGATACACACCTGCGCGCAGACGGGCGCGCGGCTGGGGCGGCTGCATACGCCGCACGGCGTTATAAACACGCCATGCTATATGCCTGTGGGTACGCAGGCCACCGTTAAGGCAATGACTCCGCGGGACCTTGCGGACACGGGCAGCGAGATATGCCTTGCCAATACATACCATTTGTTCGAGCGCCCCGGGCACGAGCTTGTGCGCGAGGCGGGTGGCCTGCATACGTTCATGCGCTGGGACAAGCCCATATTGACCGACTCCGGCGGATTTCAGGTATTCAGCCTTGCGGTCGCCAACAAAATAAAGGAGGACGGGGTAGAGTTCCGTTCGCTGATAGACGGCAAAAAGCATTTCTTCACGCCGGAAAAGGTTATGGAAATAGAAGAGGCGCTGGGCGCGGACATAGCGATGGTATTCGATGAATGCGCGCCGTGGCCGAGCGATGAAAGCTATACCCGCGCGGCAATGAACCGCACGCACCGCTGGGCGGAACGCTGCAAAAAGGCGCATACGCGGGAGGATCAAGCGCTGTTCGGCATAGTGCAGGGCGGCACATATAAGCACCTTAGGATAGAAAGCGCGAAAACGCTTGCGGATATGGACTTCCCGGGCTACGGCATAGGCGGGCTTTCCGTTGGCGAACCAAAGCCGCTGATGTATGAAATGCTTGAGGAAATAGCCCCGTATATGCCCAAGGATAAGCCGCGCTATCTTATGGGCGTGGGAAGCCCGGACTGCCTTGTTGAAGGGGCTATCCGCGGAGTGGATATGTTCGACTGCGTATTGCAGACGCGCATAGCCAGAAACGGCCTTGCGCTCACGTCAACGGGCAAAAAGATGCTCAGGAACGCCACGTTTGAGCATGATTTTTCCGTTATAGAAGAAGGGTGCGATTGCTACGCCTGCTCAAACGGCTTCACGCGGGCATATATACGCCACCTTGTCAAATGCAAGGAGATACTGGCCGCGCAGCTTATAACAATGCATAACATACGCTTCTCGCAGCGGCTTATGGCGGGCGTAAGGCAAGCCATAGCGGAGGACAGGCTTATGGACTTCCGTAACGAATGCATTGCAAAAGGAATGTTTGACTGATATGAAGGAGCTTGAGCTGAAGGGGCTTAACGGGCAGGACACCGCGCGCATAGGCGAAAAGCTTGGCGAAGGGCTGTTCCCGGGCGCGTTCATAGCGCTGTACGGTGGCCTTGGCGCGGGTAAAACAACGCTCACGCGGAGCATTGCCGCAGCCCTTGGCATACGCGGCATATTGAGCCCCACGTTCACAATAGTGCGCGAATACACGGGGCGCATACCGCTTTTCCATTTTGATGCGTATCGCCTTGGCGATGCGGACGAGCTTTACGCCATAGGCTTTGACGAATACATGGCCCGCGGCGGCGCGATAATAATGGAATGGTGCGAAAACGTTGAAGATGCCCTGCCTTGCGACAGACTTGAGATACACATTCAGGGCAGCGGCGAAGAACCGCGCTCCATGCGCATTGCTGCGACCGGCGCGGCGCATGAAAAGCTTATGGAGGGATTGGCATGAAGAATATATTGCTCATATCCACGTCCGGCCGTGCGGCGGGCGCGGCGGTATGCCGCGGCGGGGAGGTAGTTCGCTCCAAGCTGAGCGACAACGGCCTTACCCATTCGGAAACCATAATGCCGCTGATAGACGGGCTTTTTAATGATGAAATAAAGCTTTGCGATATGGACGCGGTATGCGCGGACGTTGGCCCCGGGTCTTTCACGGGCGTGCGCATAGGCGTATGCATAGCCAACGCAATGGCATATGCGCTCAAGCTGCCGGTGATAGAGGTAAGCTCGCTGCGTGCGCTTGCGGATGCCGTGGACACGGAAAGACCCGTATGCGCGCTGATAGACGCCCGCAACGGCAACGGTTACGCCGCGCTTTATGAAAAAGGGAAGGAGCTTATTGCGCCGAAGGCCGTAGTAGTGAGCGAGTTTATTGCCGAGCTGCCCCAAAACACCGTATTTACGGGAGACGGGGCAAAGAAGTACCATGACGCGATAGCCGCCGCAGTGCCGGACGGCGCGTTCGCTGCGGAAGAAAAGCATATGCTTACGGCGGATATGCTGGCAGCGTGCGCCGATGGCAAGCTTGAACGCGGCGAAACATGCGAAGAAGCGCGCCCGCTGTACCTTAGGCCAACACAGGCGGAGCGGATGTATAAAGCGAAGGAGCAGCAGAAATGAGCGATATTGTCCGCCCGATGCAGGCGATGGATATAGACAGGGTATACGAGCTTGAAAAAACCTGCTTCCGCACGCCGTGGTCGCGGGATTCGCTTGCGGGGGAACTGAAGAATAAAATTGCGCATTATCTTGTGCTGGAGCGGGACGGCCGCGTGGTGGCCTACGCGGGTATGTGGATAATATATGAAGAGGCGCATATAACAAACGTTGCGGTCGATCCGGCGTTCAGGCGGCAGGGCATAGCCAAGCGGGTGATGCTTTGCATGATGCGCACGGCGCGGCTTTTTGACGCAACGGAGATGACGCTTGAGGTAAGGGAGAACAACTTCGGCGCGCAGGCGCTCTATGCCCAGCTGGACTTTGAAAAGGCTGGCGTAAGGAAGGGCTATTATACGGACACGGGAGAGGCGGCCTACATAATGTGGAACCGCGATATCGGCTTGACACTTGAGAAAAGCAATGTTACCATAAATCTATAAACCAAAAGATAATAAAAAGGAGATATACAGCAATGAAACAGCAGATAAACGCCGCCAACGCACCCGCCGCCATAGGCCCCTATTGCCACGCGATAGAGATGGAAGGCTTCGTATTCACGTCCGGTCAGCTTGGCATAGATCCCGCCACCGGCAAGCTTTGCGAAGGCGTGGAGGCGCAGGCCAGGCAGGCTTTTACCAACCTGAAGAACGTGCTTGAAAGCGCGAACGCCTCTATGGACGACGTGCTCAAGACCACCGTATTCATGGTTGACCTGGCGGACTTTGGCAAGGTAAACGCCATATATGCCGAGTTCTTCGGCCCCAACTATCCCGCAAGGAGCTGCGTGCAGGTAGCCGCGCTTCCCGCTGGCGGTCTGGTCGAGATCGAGGCCGTTGCCAACAAGGCGGCTGATGAAATAGCTTCCTTCTAAGTAAGGAGCTGCCATGCAATGCCGTAACGCGGCAAAATATACATTCAATTTTCGCCCACTCGTGTGCGCGGCGTTCGGCCTTGGCGCGGGGGTGGCGATAGGTATGCACATAAGCGGAGCGCGCGCCTTAGTGGCGGCGCTCCTTTCGCTTATCGCGGCATATATTATGCACGGCAAAAAGCAGCGCGCTGCAACGGTTATGCTTGTGTGTGCTGCGGCGGGACTGCTGCGCGTGGTGGGCTATGCATTCCTGCCGCGTGAAGAAGTGAGCGAAATAATCGAAAGCGCCCGCTTTTCGCGCAATCATACGCCGACAGCGCTTATGCCAACGGTTGAAAGCCTGTATGCGCGGTGCGATGCACTCTTTGCCGAAGCTTCACCCCTTGCGCGGGCAATATTGCTGGGGGACAGGAGCACGCTTGGGTATTTTCAGCGGTATGCGTTCCGTGCAAGCGGAGTATCGCACACGCTGGCGCTTAGCGGGCTGCATGTGTCTGCGCTCACGCTTGTTTTGCTTCGCTGCATTCCGCCCAACCGCCCAAGGGTGCGGGCTGCGTTCGTGTTCGCATTCCTCGGCATATACTGCGCCGTGGCGGGCTTCCCCGCAAGCCTTATGCGCGCGGCAATAATGTTCATGTGCATTGTGCTTGCTCCGCTTTGCCTAAGGCGTAACGATACGGCGTCCGCGCTTTCGCTCGCGTTTATAATAATCGTGTGCGCAGAACCGCTCAGCATTTATTCGGCGGGCTTCTGCCTTTCCTTTGCCGCCGTGGCGGGGATAGCAATGCTGTATGCGCCCATTATGCGCCGCCTGCCAAGCGCGCTTGCGCCCGTGGGCACTACCGTTGCCGCATCGCTCGGCACGCTTCCGTTCACGGTGATGTTCTTCGGCGAATTCAGCACATATTCAATAATTGCGAACATATTCATTGTGCCGCTTATAACGCTTGCGCTGCCGATAGGGCTTATCGCGCTCGCGCTTTCGTATATATCGGCGCCGCTCGGCGCGCTTTTGGCAATACCGGCGCGGCTGATGCTGGGCGCGAGCGAGAGCATAGGCGCGGCCATTGCTTCGCTTCCGTATGCGCAGATAAAGCTGAGCGGCTTTAATGGGCTTACATGCGCGCTGTATTTCGCGGCGCTCATAGTGCTTTCAAAATATTGCCTTATGGACAGGAACAAAAAGCTCACCTGCGGCTGCGCGCTGCTTGCGCTCGGCACGCTGAGCGTCATTATTGCTTGAACCGCCGCGCTTTATTGGCTATAATAGAGAACATGGAACGCAATGATTTTATGATAGCCGCTAACAAGGGCGCGTTGAGCGGGGCATATCTTTTGCATGGCGAGGAGGAGTTTTTGAAGGAAAACGCCGTATCCTCCGCGCTGAAGCTTATTGACCCCGCAATGCGGGACCTTAATGTGGACATATTGGAAACCGCGCAGGCAACTGCCGTTATAGCCGCGGCGGAAACGCTGCCGTTCATGGCGGAAAGGCGCGTGGTACTGTGCCGCGCAATGCCAAAGGACGACGACGCGGCCCGCCTTGCCGCATACGCCGAAAAGGTGCCCGAAAGCACGGTTTTATTATTCTATATAAAGGGAAAGGCGGACGGGCGCAGCGCATTCGTAAAGGCAATGGCGAAGCTTGGCCGCAGCATAGATTTCGCCCCGCTGAACGAGATCGAGGCGCGGCGATACGTGCAGAAGCGGGCAAAGGCGATAGACGCGCCCATAACCGAGCAGGAGGCGGCGTTTTTTGTGTCGCTTGCTGGAACGGACTGCGCCGCGCTTTATAACGAGCTGGACAAGGCCGCGGCCTACGCCGGAGTAGGCAACGAGATAACGCGTGAAGTTATAGCCAAAATAGTCACAAGGGATCTTGACTACGTTGTTTTCGAGGTACTGGATCATTTCATTGCAAACCGCGCGACGGACGGGCTGCGCACGCTGAACGGGCTGATGGAAAACGGCGAGAAGCCGCTGATGATAGCCGAACGCCTGCGGGATAAGGCAAAGCTGACGCTTCAGGCAAGGCAGCTGATAGATAAGCGCATAGGCAAGGAGGAGATAACGCGCCGCCTTGGCGTAAGTTCGGGCTATGCATGGCGCGTGAGCGACAGCGCAAAGCGGCTTTCCACCGCGCAGGTAGATGCGCTGACGGATGCGGCGGAAGCGCTCAGCCGCGTGACAACAATGCAGCTTACGGGCCAGGCTAAGGCGGAGGATGCGCTGATACGCGCGCTTATGCTGCTTGCGCACAGATAAACACCATGCCCCTTGACAGGGGCTTTTTATCACACTATAATATCGTTACACGATATCGATTGACGATATTGATGCGAAGGAGAATGAACAATGCCCAAGAAGGCAATGGAAAGCCTTACGGAATCGATGTTCTATGTACTTATGGCGCTGATGCGGCGGCCCATGTGCGGCATAGAGGCGGTGCGCTTCGTAAGCGACAAAACGGCGGGGCGCATAAGCATAGGCCCGGCAACGCTGTATACGGTGCTTGCAAAGTTCGAAAGCGAAGACTATATAGAGGAGACCGAGGTGGAAGGCCGCAAGCGCACGTACCGCATAACCGAAAAGGGGCGCGGGGCATACCGCGCGGAGCTGAGGCGGCTTGAAACCATGGCGGAGGACGCAAGGACGGAGGAGTTATTCTATGGAAAGCAGTAAGAAGGGCACGATAAGGCTGATACCCTGCGCGGATTATGATATAGAGGGGCTGCAAAGCTATTTTGAGGAAATGGCGGCGAAGGGGCTGCACCTTAAAAAGGACGGTATATTCGCCCACTTTGCATCCTTTGAGCGGGGCGAGCCGCGCGAAGCGCGCTACCGCATGGACGTGAAGGAAAAGCGAAACGCCATTATGGACGGCGATAACGGCAGGCCGACCGATGAGCAGATAGAGCTATGCAATGAGCTTGGCTGGGAATATGTGGATTCAATAGGCGTGTTCCATATTTTCCGCACATATGACGCATCCGCGCCGGAACTGAATACGGACACGGCGCTGCAATCGATAGCCGCCAAGCGCGTAGTGCGCAGCCAGATAGAAAGCGTTTTGGTGTTGTGCTTCTGGCTGCTGATATATCCCGTGCTGAAGCTTGATGGCATGCTGCTGCCAACCATGTTCATGGTCGGCACGGACGTTATGCTGCTTGCATTCATAATAGATATATGGTGGATAGCCGGCAGCATAGCGCGGCTTGTGTATCTCAGCCGCATAAAGAAGCGGCTTGAAGCGGGGGAGAGCATAGTGCGCCGCGTTAAGCGCAGCAGCGCGCGTTATATCGCCCCGCGCATAGCGTTTGCCGTGCTGGCGGCGGTAACGGTATGCCTGTTCATAGTTCGCTGGAGCGAGGCGGATAAAGGCCGCATACCGCTTGAAGAATACACGGGCGAATTGCCGTTTGCCACCATTGCGGACATTGTGCCGGGTGAATATGAACGGCTGGGATTCCCGGTAACGGACGGCATACAGGTGCGAAGCGACATGCTTGCGCCGGTGGTGATAGACTTCCGCGAATGCGCAGCGGTAACGGTCAATAGCGGCAAGGCCTTTTCCGGCGGGCTGCTGATAGATTATTATGAAACCGTGTCGCCCCGGCTTGCCCGCACCGCGGCGGAGGAGCTGCTGCTCAACGCAAAGCTGAAAAGGCATTATACGCCGATAGAGTTGGCCGATACGGGCGCGGACATGCAGGCTGCGTATTATGACGAGGTGCATATGCCCACGGTGATACTGCAAAAAGGCAGCAGGGTAATAAAAGCAACGCTGTACCAAACGGGGGAATACACCATAAGCATGGAAGAATGGGCAGGCAAACTGCTCGGCTGAGCATCACGGCAGCACAAGTATGCGTATGGTTATAACCATTGCGCCGCTTAGCAGCAGCGCAAGCAGAAAGTTGACCTCGCAGCACAGCAGCAATATCATAATAAGCACGAAAAGCATTGCGCAGCGTATTGATTTACGCTTTACGCATTGCTTTTTTACATATACTGTTGCGGGCCTTCGCTGTAACATATATATCCCTCCTTATATAGTATAATACGCTTTTGCGGCATGGCATGACACACGGCCTGCCGCCTTATTTTTTTGCCGCACACAAGGCGCGGTTACGGAATAAAGTGATGATATAACGATATGGAGGCCATTATGAACGGCGATAATGCATATATAGTTGAATTTAACGGGGTAAGCCTTAATTATCACGATGCGCAGGGCGAAACGCCGGCGATAAAGGGGCTTGACTTCGGGGTGAAGAAGGGCGAGTTCGTGTCCATAGTAGGGCCGAGCGGCTGCGGGAAAACAAGCGTATTGAGCATAGCCGCGGGCATTGCCGTGCCGAGCGGGGGCAAGGTGCGCATAGAGGGCGGCAGGCCGGGCTATATGCTGCAGCAGGACCATCTGCTGGACTGGCGCACGGTGGAAGGGAACATATTGCTTGGGCTTGAGGTGCAGGGCAATCTGAACGAAGAATCCCGCAGTTATGCGCTGGAACTGCTTAAAACATACGGACTGGGCGCGTTTGCGGGAAGGTATCCTTCTCAGCTTTCCGGCGGCATGCGGCAAAAGGTTGCGCTGATACGCACACTTGCAACGCGGCCGGAACTGCTGCTGTTAGACGAGCCGTTTTCCGCGCTCGATTTTCAAACGCGGCTGATGCTTTGCGACGAAATGCACGCTATACTGAAGCGCGAGGGCAAAACGGTGATACTCGTTACGCACGATATTTCCGAAGCCATATCAATGGGGGACAGGGTGCTTGTTTTCCGCGCGCGGCCGACGGGAGTAAAGGCGGAACACATAATAGACCTTAGCGGCAAAAGCCCGCTTGAGCGGCGCAACGCGGCAAACTTCAAGGATTATTTCAATGCAATATGGGGGGAACTGGACCATGACGAAGCAAAATGACGCGGCCTTTTCGGCGGAACACAGGCAATATATTGCGCGGCTCAACCGCTCCCGCCGTGGCATAAAGCTTGCGCGCTGGCTTATATTGATAGTATTCATTGCGCTGTGGGAGCTTTTTGCCCGCGTGGGGATAATAGATCCGTTTATAGGCAGCTCCCCCGTAAGGGTGGCGGAAACGATAGCGCGGCTGTATGCGGGCGGGGAACTGTTTCTGCACATAGGCGTAACGCTTTATGAAACGGTGCTGGGCTTTGTGCTTGGCACGGCGGCGGGCACGCTGATAGCAATTGCGCTTTGGTGGAGCCCTGCGCTCAACCGCGTGCTTGACCCTTACCTTGTGGTATTGAACGCGCTGCCCAAAATAGCATTGGGGCCGATACTGATAGTGTGGTTCGGCGCGGGCATGACGAGCATAATAGTAATGGCGCTGCTTATATCCTTTGTGGTAACGATAATGAGCGTGCTGGCGGGCTTTAACGAAATAACGGGCGAAAAGCAGCTGCTTATGAAAACGCTTGGCGCAAGCAAGCTGCAAATATTCAC
This sequence comes from bacterium, assembly GCA_963608365.1. Lineage (GTDB taxonomy): Bacteria > Bacillota > Clostridia > Christensenellales > CAG-138 > Phil1. Next base: position 24,299 of record CAVDFM010000002.1, read on the forward strand.
AATGGTGGTGCTGCCCGCGTCGCTGCCGACTATTATGAACGCGCTGAAGATAAGCGTTGGCATGAGCTGGGTAGGCGTTATAGTCGGGGAATACCTTGTGTCAAAGGCCGGACTTGGCTATCTTATTGTTTACGGCGGGCAGGTATTCAAGCTGGATCTTGTTATGGCGAGCATAGTGGTGCTGTGCCTGCTTGCGGCGCTCATGTATTACGGCGTGGCATATATGGAGAAAAAGCTTGTAAAGTGGCGTATGCACGGCGGCTGATGGATGCTATAATATAGCGTAACATAAGCATACGGAGGCACGCATGACGAACAGAGAAATGCTCTATACGGCGCTCAAGCAATCCGCGCTTGAACTCAACTGCACCGTTGACGACCTGACGAGCGGAAAGAGCAAAGCGGTTATATCAAGTACTGCGGAGGGCGCAAGGAAATATCTTTCGCTGCCGTTTTATTGCCAGCTTGTGAGCTAAGGCAGCGGCATAGTTGCATCCGTAAACGAGGAGATATATGCCGATGCAAAGGCGTATATTGAAAAATACGCGCCGGAGCATTGCTTTGAAACGCCGAACATGCTCGTTTTGCAGTCCGCGCTTGAGCGGCGCGGCATGAGCGCGTGCTTCATGGCGGAATACTGGCTTTGCGATACGGATGCAATAAGGATGATCGACTGCGGCTATGAACTGCGGCTGCTCACGGCGGCGGATTTTGCGCCGCTGTATACGCCCCAATGGAGCAACGCATTGTGCGAAAAGCGCAAGGAGCTTGACGTGCTGGGCATAGGCGCATACGACGGGGAAAAGCTTGTCGGCCTTGCCGGGTGCAGCGCGGACTGCGAAAGCATGTGGCAGATAGGGGTTGATGTTCTGCCGGAATACAGGCGGCGCGGGATAGCTTCCGCGGTGACAAGTCGCCTTGCGGCGGAGATAATGGCGCGGGGCAAGGTGCCGTTTTATTGCTGCGCATGGAGCAACGTGGCGTCCGCCCGCAATGCCATACGCGCGGGTTTCTGCCCGGCATGGGTGGAGCTGACCGCCAAAAGCGCCGAATATACCGCGGATATGAATAAATAAAAAGCATATATGTATATACCGAAAAAATAGCGGCAATACTCTCTTCCATAAATAAACCCAAAGCGGTTATCAGGAGGGGAGTATATGTTGTTTTCGGCGGGTGCATTGTTCGGCCGCGCGGCGGCGATAGATCTTGGCACGGTGAATACGGTTGTGGCGATAGAGGGGCGCGGAATAGTGCTCAACGAACCCACGGCAGCCGCGGTATACACCGAAGCGCAGCGCGAGCGCGGCATAATTTCAAGCGGAGCGGATGCGGAACGGCTTTACGGACGCACGCCGGGCGGGGTGAACATAATATACCCAATGAAGGACGGCGTTATTGCGGATATATCGGCAGTTGGCGATATGCTGGGCGATTTTTTTGTTAAGGCGTTCGGGCGCAGGCGCGGCGCGGCCGGGGCAAGGCTGACGATATGCCTGCCGCTTTGTGCAACGGAGCTTGAGCAGCGCGCGCTTACGGACGCGGTCAAGGCCTGCGGCGCGCGGGAAGCAACAATAATACCCGAACCCCTTGCGGCGGCTGCGGGCGCGGGCATGGACGTATTTGCGCCGGTAGGGAGCATGGTTGTGGACATAGGCGGCGGCACCACGGATACGGCCGTTATAAGCTACGGCGGCATTGCCGCAAACGACAGCATAAAGACAGGCGGGCGGCATATAGACGGCGCCATTGCGGACTACATTGCCGCGCAGTACGGCGTGAGAATAGGCGAAAAAACGGCGGAGGAGATAAAGCTTTCGCTCGGGGCGGCGCTGATAGGCGGCATGGAGCGCAGGCAGTTCAAGGGGCGCAGTCTGAAAACGGGGCTGCCCGAATGCGTTGTGCTTACCGGAGGAGAGGTCAGCCACGCGATCGCGCCCACGGTAAGAAAAATAGTTGATTCCGTAAGGCGAACGCTTAGCGAAACACCGCCGGAGCTTGCGGCGGATCTTATCGATACGGGCATAGTGCTGACCGGCGGCGGGGCGAAGCTTAAGGGGCTTGATAAGCTGATAAGCCATGAAACAGGGCTGAAGGTGAGTATAGCGGAGGACCCTATGTACTGCGTTGCGCTGGGCGCGTTGAAGCTTGGCAGCGGGGAGGATATGGATGCGCCAAGGTACGCATAAGGCGCAATATAGTTTAACTTAGTGTGACGTTTTGCGTATTCTTATTGCGCGAGCGGCGGCAAAATATTATAATAAACGGGTTAAATGAGGGGATTTAGCGGATTTATTATAGAAAGGATGCCGTAATGCGCGGATTGTTCAAAAATAAGCCTTTGATAATAATGCTTGTGGCGGTGCTGCTGCTGGGCGTGCTGGCGTTCATAACCAGCGCGGACAGATCCGTATCGTGGGTGGAAAGCACGCTCGGCTCCGTTTTCCAGCCCGTGCAGACGTTTGCGGCAAAGGCTTCAAACAGCATAATAGGCTTTTTCCAGCGCATATTCAAAACAAGCGACGCCGATAAGGAGCTGGAACAGCTTCAGGTGCGCATGGCGCAGCTTGAGCAGGCGGCGGACGAAAACGCAACGCTGAAGGCGGAAAACGAGCGGCTGAAAAAGCTGCTCAACTACGTTGAAACGCTTGAAAATTACGATTACGTTACCGCCGTTGTAACGGGCAACAGCCAGGGCGTGTGGTTTGAAACGTTCACAATAAACGCCGGGCGCAACAAGGGCATAAAGAAGGACATGAGCGTTGTGTGCGCAGACGGGCTGGTTGGCAGAATAATCGAAGTGGGCGCGAACTGGAGCAAGGTCACCGCCATAATAGACGCTTCAAGCGAAGTGAGCGTTATGGTGGAGCGCACAAGGGACATTGGCGTTGTGCGCGGCGCGTTCAGCACGGCGGACGATAACCAGCTGGAGCTTTACTATCTGCCGTCGGGCTTTGACCTTGTGCCGGGGGACAGGATAGTTACAAGCGGCATGAGCAGCATATTCCCCAAGTCCATAGTGGTGGGCACCGTGTCCGAAGTTACGCGCCGTTCCGCGGAAGGCACGCAGTCCAATGCAATAATCGAGCCTGCGGTGGACTTTGGGCACCTTGAAGAGGTGCTGGTGCTGATAGAAAAAACGGGAGAGGAGTAGGCCCATGCGAAGGTTATACATAGTTATAGCTGCCGCAGCAGGGCTTTATCTTGATTCCGTATTCTTTGCCCGCGTGAATATAAGCGGCATCAGGCCGGACGCCATAATGGCGCTCACGGCGTCCCTCGGCGTGCTTTTAGGCATGAAGAAGGGCGCGCTGTTCGGGCTGATAATCGGCCTTATTGCGGACGTGTTGTATTCGCCCATGGTTGGGCTGAGTGCAATGGGCTATATGTTCGCCGGTCTTTTGGGCGGCGCTTTTTATCAAAAATACTATGCGGATAACATAATAATCCCCGCGCTTGTTGCGGCGGTGGGGGCAATATTCAAGGAATGCGTAATGGCCGCGGCTTGCGCCGCAGGCGGGGCTAAGTTCGGCTTTTTTACCGTACTCGGAACATATATCCTGCCGTGCGCGCTGATGAGCGCAGCGGTGTGCATGCTTACCCATGCGCTTATGCGCCGCGCGCTTGCGGGGCAGCTCAAGGTGGAGCATACATATGAACGGGATAGCCATGCCCAGGGAGGCGTAAAATGAAAAAGCCAATATCCCGAATAATAATAGTTTGCCTGCTCATGCTTTGCATGATGGGCGCGCTTATATATCGCCTTGGCACGCTTACGATAACGGAAGGCGAAAAGTGGGCGCAGACGGCGGACAGCCGCTCCACCCAAACGATAGCCATAAAGGGCGAGCGCGGCAGAATAATGGACAGAAACGGCGTTGTGCTTGCATACAGCGAAACGTGCTACAACGTTGAATTTCTGCGCAATGCGGACAACCGCACAAGCTATGATTCCGCCGTGTATACCGAATCGCTCATAAAGGCGATAGAGATAATTGAACGAAGCGGCGGCCAGACGATAGACACATCATACATTGTGATGGACGAAAACGGGGAAATAGCCTACGACTGGCGCATAAGCGGCGTTGAAAGCAGCGAAGCGATAGAGCGCGTAAGGCGCATAAGATACAAAAACTTCTGCGAAGGTATGTATATATCCATAAAGGATCCGGCATATAAGGAATATCCCAAAGACCCGTCCAAATGGAACATGGATCTTTGGCCGACGGCGGAATATGCCTATAACTACCTGAGAAAAACATGGTATATACCCGAAGAATATACATTTGAACAGGCAAAGAAGATAATATCCATACGGCAGGAAGTGAACCTGAATAACTACCGTGCGTATGAGCCGATAACCATTGCCTACAACGTTGGGCAGGAGGTCGTGAGCGAAATAGTTGAGCGCTCAAGCGAGCTTGTGGGCGTGCAGATAGCGCAGAGCACCACGCGCGTGTACCCCCGCGGGGAGACGGCGGCGCACATAGTGGGCTATCTTTCAAGGAATGCGGACACGGTAAGCGCGGCAAAGCTTATCGCAATGGGTTATACCCGCGCGCAGCTTGAACCGTATTACCTTAAAAACGACGACGGCACATATTCAATGGGCGACGACGGCGATTATCAGATAAAGATGACGGACATGGGATATGCATACAGCGATTATATAGGCGTATCCGGCCTTGAATACACAATGGAAGCGTATCTTACGGGCGCCACGAAGGAGCATCAGGGCAAGCGGGAGGTTGAAATAAACAAAAACCTGAGCATAACGCGCGAACTTTCCTATGTTGAGGCCACAAACGGCAACGATGTTATGTCCACAATAGATATAGAGCTGCAAACCGTGTGCGAAAACGCGCTTGGTTCCCTTATTACCAAAATGAGGGAGCAGGAGCAGCAAATGATAGAGGAGGACGCGGCAAAGCCGGAAAAAGACCAGAAATATCAGGGCAAGGACATAACGCTTGCCTCCACTGGCGCAATAGTAGTAATGGACCCGCGAAACGGCGAGGTGCTTGCGAGCGCAAGCTATCCTTCATATGACCCGAACTGGTTCATGCAGGGCCTTACAAAGGAGCAGAGCGAATACCTTTTCGGCGAAGAGGCGACGGACACCACCCCGCTTCGCAACAAGGCCGTTTCCGCGCGCTACGCGCCTGGATCTATATTTAAGCCTTTGACCGGCGTTGCGGGCGTTAGCGAGGGCGTGGTGAGCATTGACGAAATAGTCAACGACCATGGCGACAGCGGCTATTATTACTTCTATTCCGTTGACGAAAACGGCAAGACCGTTGTGCAGAAGCAGGGCGCGCCGCGCTGCTGGAGCTACCGCAACCATACCGCCCATGCAAACATAAACCTGACGCAGGCGCTCACGTTTTCGTGCAACTATTATTTCTGTGAGATCGCGAACCGCATGGGTATAGACACGCTGAACAAATGGATGGGCAAGTTCGGACTGGATACCAAGACAAACATTGAACTCACCGGCGAAACGGCGGGCGTAGGCGGCGGACAGAAGGTGCTTTTTGATAATGAACTGACCGACAGCAACGGCGAACTGAACATAACCGGACAGAAAACCAGCCTGCCCATACTTATATACAACCGCATACGCGAACGCCTGCGCGAGTACGTTACCCGCCGCAGCATGGAAATAGACGAGCAGGCCATAAGGAAATGCGCGCTCAGGCTGATGATGCTGCAGGACGGCAACGGCCTTGACGGTAAGGGACCGGATATACGAAAGATACTGAGCGACGAGCTGGGCATCCCCGAAGGATACAGCATAACGCAAAGCTGGACAAGCGAAATAGTTACGCTGCTAAACGAAATACAATGGAAACCTACCCAGACCATACGCGCGGGCTTCGGCCAGGGCACAACGCTTGTTACGCCGATGGCCATAGCGCGCTACGTAAGCGCCATTGCCAACGAAGGCACTGTGTACGATGCGAACATTGTTGAACGCATAGTTGACCAAAACGGCAACCTGATAGAGGATAAGAACGCGGCCGTATACGAAACCATTGGCGAAGATACAGCCGAGTGGGACGCGCTTTGGGCGGCGGTAAAGCAAGGCATGGCGGGCGTTGTGTCGGCAGAGGATCACGGTACTGCGGGCGGCAAATTCTCGCAGGAATTTACGGAAAAATACCTTGACAGGATAGCCGGTAAAACCGGTTCCGCACAGGTCGGTACAACCTCAATAGATATAGAGAATACGAGCTGGTTCGTTTCATATACCCCGCGCGAAGGAGAGGCGGAGCTGGTAATAGTGATATGCGTGCCTTCCGGCTATGCGGGCGTGTGGAGCGTAAGCGCGGCGGAGGAGATATATACCTATTATTTCAATAAGCAGGATTCCGCCGCACCCGAAACGCTGGTAGATATAGGCGGCATTGCCCCATAATAAATAGTGGTGTATAATTAACGACGAAATAATTTTTTGCATAAGAGGAGGATTATTCCAATGAACATGCCAAGCAGGGTAGCGTTCAATCTTTTCGGGAAGGACATATACTGGTACGGCGTAATAATGGCCGCGGCAATGGTAATTGCCGTTGGCATTGCATATAGCGAGGAAAGGCGCAAAAAGCTGAAAAAGGACACGGTCATAGACATGTGCCTTTGCATAATACCCGCGGGCATAGTGGGCGCGCGGCTTTATTATGTTCTGTTTGAGCTGGAAAGCTATCTTAAAGACCCGATAACAATACTGTATATTTGGCGCGGCGGCCTTGCAATATACGGCGCGGTGATAGGTGGCCTGCTCGCGGCGTTCATATTCGCCAAGGTAAGGAAAATACGCTTCCTCACCCTTGCGGACATAATTGCGCCGGGCCTTGTGCTGGCGCAGGCGATAGGCCGCTGGGGCAACTTTTTCAATCAGGAAGCCTACGGCCTGCCCGTAACGCCGGAAATGCTTGCGGCGCACCCGATACTGGGCTATTTCCCCGTAAGCGTTGCCATTGAAGGCACGCATTACTTTGATAAGGCCGTATGCACCGCCTGCGCGACCGCCGCAAACGGCGCGCATCTGCACTTAGCCACGTTCTTCTATGAATCGGTATGGTGCCTTATTGTGTTCATAGTGCTTTGGCTCACGCGCAAGCGCGTTAAGCACGACGGCGACACGTTCTTCCTTTATGTGCTGCTGTATTCGCTGGAGCGCACGTTTGTGGAAGGTCTGCGCGGGGACAGCCTGTGGATAATCAAGCCCTCCGCCGCCGGAATGACGGACGGAGTAAGGGTATCCCAGGCGCTAAGCTTCCTGCTGTTCGTGGGCGTGCTTGCGTTCTTAATAATCCGCACCGTGCGGGAAAAGAAGGAAGGGCGACTGATGTGGCCCAAGCCCATTGCCGCATGCGAATGCGCGGGCGAAGCCGAAGCAAAGTGCGAATGCGAATGCTGCAAAGCCGAAGATAACGCCGCAGAGGAAAGCGCCGAAGCGGGCGCGGAAAATAAAGAGGAAACCACCCAAACCAACGACGATAATACCGAAAACGAAGAAGGCGAAGGTAAGGAATAAATGAACGACATAAGCTCGGAACGCAATTTGACCATGATGACGGATCTGTACCAGCTTACAATGATGTATGGCTATTACAGATGCGGCATGGATAAGAACGAAGCGATATTCGATCTGTTCTTCCGCCAGCGGGACAACAGCGCCTATGCCATAATGGCCGGCACCGAATCCGTTATAGACTATATAAACAAATTGCATTTTGCGCCGGAGGATATAGAATATCTCCGCTCGCTCAATCTGTTTGACGAAGGCTTCTTGAAAATATTGGCCGATATGCGCTTCACGGGCGAAATATACGGCATGCCGGAAGGCACCGTTGTGTTCCCTTACGAGCCGCTTATCCGCGTTAAGGCGCCCATTATGCAGGCGCAGCTTGTGGAAACCACGCTGCTCAATTTGGTCAATCACCAAACGCTTATCGCCACCAAGGCCGCCCGCGTTGCCTATGCCGCAAACGGGGACGGGGTTATGGAATTCGGCCTTAGGCGGGCGCAGGGACCGGACGCGGGCATATACGGCGCGCGCGCGGCAATGATAGGCGGCTGCACGGGCACAAGCAACGTGCTTACCGGGCAGATGTGCGGCGTGCCGGTATCGGGTACGCATGCGCACAGCTGGGTGATGAGCTTCCCTACCGAGCTTGACGCGTTCCGCGCATATGCGGATATTTTCCCTGATAGCTGCATGCTGCTTGTGGATACATATGATACGCTCCGCAGCGGCGTGCCCAACGCCATAAAGGTATTCAACGAACTGAAGGCCAAGGGGCATAAGCCCGTGGGCATCCGCATGGACTCCGGCGACCTTGCCTATCTTTCCAAGCGTGCGCGCACAATGCTTGACGATGCGGGTTTTGCGGAAGCAAAGATATGCGCAAGCGGCGATTTGGACGAAAACGTTATACGCGACCTTAAAGCACAGGGCGCGAAGATAGACCTTTGGGGCGTTGGCACAAAGCTTATAACCTCAATGGATTTCCCGGCATTGGGCGGGGTATACAAAATGGCTGCGGAAATAGTTGACGGCGAAATGATACCCAAGATAAAGCTGAGCGAAAACGTTGTGAAGATGACAAACCCGGGCTATAAAAAGGTTTATCGTTTTTACAGCAACACTTCCGGCATGGCGCTGGCGGACCTTATCGCGCTGGAAGGGGAGGAGTTTGACTTCACCAAGCCCATCACGATTTATCATCCGGAGCAGAGATATAAATCCAAAACGCTCTATGATTACAACGTGCGGGAGCTGCTCGTGCCGCTGTTCATAGACGGCAGGCAGGTTTATGATTGCCCGAGCATGGCGGATATACAGCGCTATGCCAAGGCGGAGCTTTCCACATTCTGGGAGGAGAGCAAGCGCCTTATGAACCCGCATGTATACAAGGTTGACCTGAGCGATAAGCTGTATACGCTTAAACAAGAATTGATAGAGGAGCTGCGCAATGCGCGAAAAGGTGAATAAATGGCTTATACTGCTGCTTGCGGCGGGGCTTATTGCGGCCGCGCTTTGCGGCTGCGTGCGCTTTGAAAGCACGGTAGACCCAAGCGTTACTATGCCGCAGGAGACTGAACCTGTTCCTGCGGAGGAAGCCGAACCTTCCCCAACGGCCGAGCCTACGGCGGAACCAACGGCCGAACCTACGCCGGAGGAGGTGCAGCAGATAGACGTATATGATGAACTTGGCGCGTTCATAACCGGAAGCGACCATTACAGGCGCTATATCTCCTTTGAAAACATACAGGTGTATGAGCAGGAGGAGGACACGTTTGTTGATATGCAGGCGGTGAACGCATACCCTAAGGCAATACTCTGCGCGCTGCACATGCGCTTTACCGACGAAACGGGAGAGGTAGTTGCCGAGTGCCGGCTGCAAACGCAGGACGGGCAGTATCTTCTTTCGCTTGAGCCGGGCAGTAACACGCTTTACGCTCAGGTACCTACGGACATGCGCATAACCGGGCTTGATTTCACGATAGAGTACGACGAAAGCGTTGAGGTTCTGCCGGATATTACAGAATAAAACGATATAAAAAAGACGGACGGTGCATTGACTGCATCGTCTTTTTTATGACATATGGGTATTGGTATTGATTATGGCAACACGGTTTGATATAATATAGCGTCGCTGGTCAACAAAACCAAAACCGGCCCACAAAGGAGGAAAAATGTTTAACCTTAAACAGCACAACACCACCGTGCGCACGGAGCTTATCGCCGGCGTTACCACGTTCATGGCGATGGCTTACATCCTTATGGTCAATGCGGGCATGTTCTCCGCACTTGGCGACGGATATTATAACGCCGTTTATATTGCAACGGCCATATCCGCCGTGTTCGGCACGCTTTTGATAGGTCTGCTTTCCAACCTGCCGCTTGCGCAGGCTTCCGGCATGGGCCTTAATGCGTTCTTTGTGTTCTCAGTATGCATAGGCATGAACTTCACCTATGCAAACGCGCTCGTTATGGTTCTTGTGGACGGCATAGTGTTCCTTATACTTACCGTTACCGGCCTGCGCCGCATTATATTCGACGCCATACCCAAAGCCGTAAAGGCCGCCATAGCGCCGGGCATCGGCCTGTTCATCGCATTCCTTGGCCTGCAGAACAGCGGCATAGTTGTGAACAGCGATTCTACGCTTGTTGACCTTCACTCCTTCAATCTTATGTTCGGCCACACCACCTGGGCGGAGATAATGCCCCTGCTTGTGACTATATTCGCAATAATAGCAATAGCTGCCATGGCCAAGAAAAAGGTCAAGGGCGCTGTGTTCTGGGGCATAATCGGCGGCGCGGTAGTTTACTATGCGCTGGGCCTCATAACCATAGAGAATTTCTATGCGGAGCATGTGCAGGGCAGCCTTTCGCTCAATATAATCCAGCCCTTCCGCGATTTCTTCAGCCTTTCCTTCGGCAAGGTGTTTACTGAAGGCTTTGACTTCTCCGCATTCATAGCGGCGAACGGCACCGGCAGCTTTATTGCCACGTTCATCGCTACCATGCTTGCTTTCTGCATGGTCGATATGTTCGATACTCTTGGCACCCTTTACGGCGCCTGCTCCGTGGGCAATCTGCTTGATAAGGAAGGCAACGTGCCCAATATGGACAAGGCCATGTTTGCCGATGCCGCGGCTACCTGCTTCGGCGCCATCTGCGGCACGTCCACCGTTACCACCTTCGTTGAATCCTCTGCCGGTATAGCGGAAGGCGGCCGCACCGGCCTTACCTCCGTGTTCACCGCGGCAATGTTCTTCATTGCCATGTTCCTTGCGCCCATAGCGTCCCTCGTGCCCAGCTGCGCGACTGCAGCGTCCCTTGTGTACGTCGGCATACTGATGATCGGCGGCGTTAAGGAAATAGAGTGGAGCGACCCCACCGCGGCCCTGCCTGCGTTCATGACCATGGCCTGCATGCCCTTCACCTATAATATTTCCTACGGCATAGCGTTCGGCCTTATCACCTATATCTTCGTGAAGATATTCACCGGCAAGATAAAGGAAATAAACATCGGCACCTGGATAATAGGCGTGCTGTTCGCGGCAATGTTCTTCATTGCAAGATAAAAAGAGCTAAATAAATCGTTGTTGTTTAATAGGCATCCGGAAACGGGTGCCTTTTGCTTTGCGCATTAGCTGACACAAATAATCTGTTGACAAACCTAAATGACAGGAATATAATACAAAATGACAATGAAAGTTGTCATAAAGACAAACTTTATTGTCAACGGAGGTGCTGCGTGATATTACGAAACCGATTGAAGGAACGCCGGGCCGCATTGAACGTTAATCAGCAGGAAATGGGCCGGTTGTGCGGCGTATCAAGGCAAACGATAAGCCTGATAGAGCGGGGCGATTACTCGCCGTCTGTTACGCTTGCGCTGACCATTGCCAAGGTGTGCGGCGTTGCGGTGGAGGAGATTTTCTATTTACAGGAGGATGCGGAAAATGAACAATGACGCTATAAAGAGCGCGAACCGCAAAGCGCTGCCTAAGTTTATACTGCTTACGCTTATAAGCACGGCAGTAGGCGGCATAATTGGGTATATTTCGGCGAAATACGGGCTGGATGCAATGAGCGACGGCATAAAAAACGCGGGAGCATTCTTCGGCGCGCATATCGCCCCGTGGCTTATGGCGGCAATGACTGTAATAGTGCCGGCGGTGTGCATACCCATTTACCGCGGTGCAAAGGCGATGCTGGCCTGCTGGGACGGTGAGGATGAGGAAATATCGGAACGGATAGACAGAAAACTTTCCGCCGCACTATGGGTGGCAAGCGTTGCAACGATAGTCATATTTTTTCTGATAGCGGCTGTGTATTCCGGCGGGTTTGGCGCGTTTGAACGGCCAGTGCCGTTTATGGTGGCCGTTGCGGCTTTTATTGCCGTTATGGTTGAAACCATAATTATTCAGCAGCGGTGCGTGGACGCCGTAAAGCGTATGAACCCCGAAAAGACCGCTTCTGTCTATGATGTGAAGTTCCGGCGGAAATGGATGGACAGCTGCGACGAGGCGGAAAAGCTGATGGTAGGAAAATGCGCGTATAAAGCTTATGCCGCAGCCAATACGGCCTGCGCCGTGCTGGCGATAATATTCGCCGTCTGTGCGCTTATATTCAACACAGGGTTTCTGCCGACGCTTGCAGTGTGCGTGATCTGGTTTGTGCTCCAGCTGGTGTATTATAGGGAAACGGTAAGATATTCCAAGGCCGGGAACAGGATATCCTGATTTGAAGGAGGCTAAATGCAAAACTCTATTTGGGTAGCGGTGTTCCTGCTGATAATACTTCCCATGCTGGAACGGCGCAGAAGAAGGAACGCGATAATCAAGCATGTTTTATACAACAAAAAGCGAAATAAGGAGAACAACAAAATGAAAGAGCTTGCGAAGCAGTTTATAGGAAAAGAGTGCATAGTTTATACCGTTACAGGGTCGGATGGCATAGTGAAGGGCACTATAAAGGACGTTGCGGACGACGGCATAATAATTGAGCGGGATGACGGCATAGAGGCCGTGAACCTTGATTATGTTACCCGCATACGCGAATGGCCGCGCAACGCAAACGGCAAAAAGAAGGCTATATTTGACTAAGGTGAGGGAG
>CAVDFM010000003.1:0-35330 GCA_963608365.1 bacterium
ATGCCATATTTTCTGGAAAAGTTATCACTATATGTAATGCTTTTAATGAGTTTGTCAAACAGTCTATTTTCATATTTGGGATTATGAATCTCTGCTTTCAAGGCCTCGCACTCATTTACTTTATCTCTTATTAGAGGAATAACCCTTAACGCTTCAATTGGATTGTCGTCAACTTCAATATCTTCTTGCAGCTTTTTTAAGCAGAATAACAGATTTGAATAATATGACTCGAATTCCCGTTCTTCCTTTTCGGCCCTTTCTCGTGCTTCTGCCGCTTCTTTTTCTCTTTCCTTTTGGGCGCACTCACCGCACCGTCCTAACGCATCAACTTTTAAGAAAAGTCCATGCTTGCCGCAAATCATACACTTTCCCATTAGTTTACTCCATTCCACACTGATAAATATAGCCAGATTCGCAATTTCGAACCTTCAGTTTTACTTGAATAAAGTATATCAAAAAAGCATAAAACAATCTACTATTCATAGCACAAACGCTCAGCACTTTTAGCCGAGCGTTTATGACATCGATTATACTATTCTATACAATTTTTATCGCCAATTTATTAGCATTCTATCAGGCAGGATCTCACTGCTGGCCTAAGCCCGCTTATATCGTTCCCGTTACAACTACGGTGGTCACGCCGGGGGTTACGCTGACAACGCCTGTGGTGGTGTTTTGCGTAAACGTAGCGGCGGGCACGGTGAGCGTTGTTGTGGCACCGGTGGCGGGCAGGGTCAGCACGCCCGCAGTGTATGTATAGTCGCTCGAGGGCACGGTGGTGCCGTTTATGCTGACGGTAAGGTTGCTGGGCGCGGGGTTGAACGCATCCCTGAGCACAACGTCCGTTGCGGCGGTGTTGCCGTAATTATACAAGGTGAAGGTGTAGGTTATGGTGCTGCCGTCGGTGAGCGTGGAAGGCGACATGTCCTTCACTATGCTTACGTCCGCATAATCGGCCACGGTTATGGTGTGCGAAGCGGTGGAAGCATCGGCAATGCCGGTGGCGGTGGCGGTAACGGTGTTGGTTATGCCCGCTTCGGCGGTTATGGGCGCAGCGGTGTTTGCCGCGGCCTTATAAAGTATGGTGGCGGTGGCTCCCGCGGCAAGCGAGGGTATTGTGAAGGTCATGCTTGTGTCGGAGACGGTGGGCGTTATGCTGCCGGAAAGCACGCCGTTTATATAAAGCTGAGCGGGGCCGGCATACGTAAGCGGATACACGGCAGCGGTGCCGCCGGTGGGCGTATATGCGCCAAGATTGTCGCTCAGCACAACATTGGTAAGAGCATTGGCGCTGGAGTTGGTGGCGGTGAGTATGTAGGTCAGCTCGCCGTTGCGGCGGTAGTTGGCGTCCAGTGTTGTCTTTGCTACGCTGAGCGCTTCCTGCAGCAGGGCGGTGGCTATGTTTGAAGCCGCCTGTCCCGTTGTGCCGGCATACTGATAGGTCAGCGTGGCCTGGTTGGTTATTCGGGTTGCCATAATTTATGTTCCTCTTTTCATTGTTGCTTTTTATGGGGGCAAAGGCTCCCTTGTTCACAATATGCCGCTGTCCCGTTTTTTGATAGAATATTCTGAATGACAGGTCTAAAATACCTCTTTTATCGATTTTTTTAGATGAAAAGTACATTCAAATTCACAAGAACTATGCAATGCCTCTTGCAATTTTTATCGATTTTTGCAATAATAATTTCGGACACATATCGCGTGTATAATTAGCGCGCCATAAAGCGCAAAAAGGAGAGATGAGATATGGCAGGCGAAGATATAAAACTGACTAAATTGGCAAAATGCGCGGGCTGCGGCGCAAAGGTAGGCGCGGGCGTGCTGGCGAAGCTGCTGGACGGCATAAAGGTGCATCACGACCCGAACCTTCTCGTGGGTTTCGATAAGAGCGACGACGCATCCGTTTATAAAATAAGCGACGACCTTGCAATAGTGCAGACGGTGGACTTCTTCCCGCCGATAGCGGACGATCCGTACCTTTTCGGCCAGATAGCCGCCACCAACGCCCTTTCGGACATTTATGCAATGGGCGGCGAGCCTAAGCTTTGCCTGAACATAATGGCCATACCCGAAAAGATGCCCATGGACGCGGTGCATGCGCTGCTCAAGGGCGGATACGACAAGGTGTATGAAGCGGGCGCGCTGATAACCGGCGGCCACAGCATACATGACGACGAGCCTAAATACGGCCTTGCGGTGACGGGCTTTGTGCATCCGGACAAGATGCTTACTAATTCAGACGCCAAGCCGGGCGACGTGCTGCTGCTGACAAAGCCGATAGGCATAGGCGTGCTTTCCACCGCGAACAAGGCGGACATGCTTTCAAAGGCCGGCCAGGACCTTCTATATTCCCTTATGACAACGCTAAACAAGGCCGCGCGCGACGCAATGGTGAAATACGACGTGCATGCCTGCACGGACGTTACCGGCTTCGGCCTTATTGGGCACACATACGAGATGGCATCCGGCAGTGATACAGAAATTACGCTGAATGTGAACGATATAGACCTTATCCCCGAAGCGCTTGAGCTTGCGCGCATGGGCATACTGCCCGCGGGCATGTACCGCAACCGCACCTATGCCGAGCATGCCGTTGACCCCGGCGATACTGAACTTGCCAAGCAGGATATGCTTTACGACCCGCAGACCTCCGGCGGCTTGCTGATAGCCGTTGCCGAAAAGGATGCGGACGCGCTGCTGAACGACCTTCGCGGCGCGGTGCCCAGCGCCCAGCGCGTAGGCTATGTGAGCGAGTATCAGGGTGGGGCGAGGATAAAGTTGGCGCACTAACGTGCGCAGTGAAATCCGCCTGAAGGCGGGTGAAATATTGCTTACGCAATGTGAAATATGGCTCCGCCATGTGAAATCCTGCCTTGCGGCAGGGTGAGCGTGAGAGTTTGTGGACTGCACCAAAAGGCTCCCCGGACGGGGAGCTGGCAATACGCCGTAAGGCGGATTGACTGAGGGGTTGTGATAAGCAAAGAGCTGCGAGCTAATTTATAACCCCTCCGGCTTTCGCTTACGCGAAACCCACCTCCCCTTTCAGGGCAGGCTAACTCCTTCCGTCAATTCGCTATCGCTCATTGCCACCTCCCTCAAAGAGGGAGGCTTAACGCAGGAGTTTATGAGGTACGCCAAAAGGCGCCACCGCGTGCGGGGGAGCTGCTGAGCGTAAGCGAAGCTGAGGGGGAACATCTCACGGCACTTGGCATCTTTGAGCCGTTCCCCTTTCGACTGCTCATTTCATTCGCAGCCACTTTCCCCGTAAACGGGGACAGCTTTTGGTTAGTACTATAACAAGCCTCCCTGTCGAGGGAGGTGGATGCGAGTGCAACGAGCAGCCGGAGGGAGTTAAAAAAGACAACCCCTCGGCTGTCTTTTTTCTTTCTTTATTCTTTACTCTTCCCTGCCCTTGGGCGCTATCACCACGCGGCGGTTGGGTTCTTCGCCCTCGCTGTATGTGGTGACGTAGGGGTTATTTTGCAGCGTTGCATGCAGCACGCGGCGCTCGTAGGGGTTCATCGGCTCCAGCGTCCTTGCGCGGCCGGTGCTCCTCACCTGGGACGCTACCTTGCGGGCAAGGCGGGCAAGCGTTTCTTCGCGCCTGTCGCGGTAGCCTTCGGTGTCCACGGTTATGCGGGTGAAGCCATGCTCCTTGCGGCTGCGGTTAACGTGCAGGCTGGTCAGGTACTGTATCGCGTCCAGCGTTTCGCCCCTGTGGCCTATCAGCACGCCCATGCCGGAGGAATCTATCCTCAGCCTTACGCCGTCTTCCTCGCTTACGTTGGCAAGCACCTGCGCGTCTATGTTCATAAGGCGGAGCATTTCCCTGAGGAACTGCGCGGCTTCGTTGTTCTCCGCGGCCTCAAGCGTGTATTCGATCTTGGGCTTTGCGTTCTGCTCTTCGCGTTCGCGGCGGTTGCTGCGCTCGCGGCGGTTATTACGCTCCCTGCGCGGCGGCCTTACTTCGCTCACTTCTTCAACTATCTCTTCGCGCACTTCGCCGTTTTCGCTTATTTCTTCGGCTACGGTAACGGTTTCTTCCTTCACCTCTGCCGCTTCCTCGCTGCGCTGGGGCTTATCCTCGCGGCGGGGGCGTTCGTCGCGGCGGTTACCGCGGTCGCGCCTAGGCCTGTCGTCGCGGCGTGGCCTGTCCTCACGGCGGCGGTTGGCGCGCCGTTCGGCTTCGTTCATATAGTCGGGTATGACTATCTTTTCAGGCTCGCGCTCGGTCAGCTTTACTATGGCGGGCTTCGCGCCTATGCCAAGTATGCCCTTGGTTTCGTGCTGAACTATGTCTATCTCAACTTCGTCTATCGAAACTTCCAGCTCTTTAAGGCCGTTGAAAATTGCTTCGTCTATTGTTTTGCCTGATGCTTCGATTGTCCTCATTTATTAGCATCCTCCTTTACCGGGGCCGTCCTCGGGAATTTCTTGTTCAGTATAAGGTTGACTATTATCATTATGATGCTGGTCAACGTCCAGTAAATTGCAAACGCCGCGTTGTAGTTAAGGCAGAATATAAAGCTCATTATGGGGAACAGATAGTTCATCCACTTGGTGGACTTGGCTGCTTCCTCATTGGCGGCGGGGGTATTCTTGGTCATGAGCCAGGCGGAAAGGAAGTTGGTGCCGCCGGCAAGTATGCTCATTATGAACCAGCCGTTGTTGTATCCCTTGTAAACGTCAAGGAAGGGCTGAATGGCCGCATCGTAAATGGCTATGGCCGCATCGTTTGAAAGGAGCTGATAGCTCACGCCGCCCTGATAAACCTTGGTAACGGCAAGGCCCATTTCAACCAGCTTTTCGCCAACGCCGGGCTCCTGCAGATACAGCAGGTTTGAAAGATTGGGCGTTGCAAGGAAGCTTGCGCCGTTGGCAAGCACGGGCGCAAGGCCGTTATCGGGCTGCCAAATATTGTTTATCCACAGGAACTTGAAGGATTTGAACAGCTCCATGGCGTTTTCATCCACAAGCAGCCTAAGGTTCATTTCATATCCCCAGTAACGGAAAGCCGCTATGAAGCAGAAGAAAAGCGGCATGGTTATGAGCATCGGCAAACAGCTGCCCCACATGCTCACGCCCTTTTCCTTCATAAGCTTTGTCTGCTCCGCCTGGAACTTTCTTGGATCGTTGGCATACTTTTTCTGCAGCCGCTGAATTTCGGGCTGCACCTCCGCCATCTTTGCGGAGGACTTGCGCGTCTTTATATCGGAAAATATGGTCAGCGCGCGCAGAAGTATGGTGCTTATCAATATGGTAAGGAATACGTTGCCGAAGCCGCTTGCGGATATGGCGCAGGTAAGGCTGTATATCCAGCGCATTGCTTCAAGGAACCAGTTTGTCAAAAAGAAATCACCGGTCAAAGTTTATGTCCTCTCTTTCCCTCCGCGCAATAAAACAACCCTTGCGCGGCATACGAATGATGAATATTTCTTATTCGTGTTCTTCGTGTTCTTTGTATTCTTTTTCTTTTTCGCTTTGTATTCTATCGGCCCCGTCTTTCTCCATGCCGGATGCATGGCGCCTTGGGCCAAAGCGGAACTCCTCCGGAACGGGATCGTACCCGCCCCGCGAAAACGGGTTGCAGCGCAGTATGCGCCACAGCGCAAGCAGGCCGCCCTTCAGCGCGCCGAAACGGCTTATGGCTTGCTTTGCATAAGCCGAGCACGAGGGGATATAGCGGCAGCAGGGAGGATGCAGCGGCGATATCCACCGCTGGTATCCTTCTATAAGCGTTAAAAACAAACGCTTCACGCTTTATTTTCTTCTTTCTTCAACAAATCGCCCCGGCGCAGAAGGCTGCGCGCCGCGGCGCATATATCGGAAAAGTCCGCACTGAGTATGGGCGCGCGCGCTATAACAATAATATTATAGCCCGCCTTTATTTCGCCGAGGACCGTATCGAATGCGCTCCTCAGCCGCCTTTTTACCCGGTTGCGGCATACGCTGTTGCCCAGTTTTTTGCTTACGGAAAAGCCAATGTGTTTAAGCGCGGGCGTTCTGTTCTTTGTGAATATAACGACCATCAGCTCGTTCGCCTTGGAATTTCCTCTGCGGTATACATAGCGGAATTCCTTATTCCGCTTCAATGAATAACAGCGTTTCACCTAATTGATATTTTTCCCCTTTGTGGGGCCGTGGACATAAAAGAAAAAGCTTCTTTATGCCGCGCGGCCCGTCTGCGCGCATATCGCAATGCGCGCTTTTGTTTTGATTCTGTTTGCCTTTTTATCAGGCGGAGAGGACCTTGCGGCCCTTGTTGCGGCGGCGGGCAAGCACGTTGCGGCCGTTGCGGGTCTTCATGCGCTGACGGAAACCGTGAACCTTTTTGCGCTGCCTTTTCTTCGGCTGGAATGTACCAAGCATTTCTTTTGCACCTCTTTCCCTAATGTGTTATATCATGCTGCATCTGCCCCGTTGCCAAAGCCGATTGGAAGTACGCCTTCTTTTAGATAAGCAATACCGGGCTGTTGCCGCCCGGCGCGGCCGGCTTTGCCCAAATGGGCATAGTGCAGCAGTTAAGCAGTATAATCCATCGGTATACGATTATATAAGAAAAGCAAGCCCTCTGTCAAGAAAATATGCTTAGTTTTACTTTATTTTTGGCAGCCTACAATATATTGTTGTGCATACGCCCGCAATTGTACAAGCCCAAAGCATTTTCCCTTGCAAGCCGGGCGGCGTTTTGCTATTATAAAGAAGGTATTTATTTTGGTACTTATTTTTTGCGACCCCTTAAAAAGGGGTTTTATACCGTGGGAGGTATTTACAGTAATGTTGTCCGCTTTGTCCGTTTGGCAGAATTCCTTAGACGAGATCAAAAGATCCATGACCCCGCTCAGCTACAATACATGGGTAGCCACAATGACGCCCATATGCATAAAGGATAACACCCTTGTGCTGCAGGTGAAGGATCCTTCAACCAAGAACACGCTTAAAAGCATATATACCCAAACGCTTACGGACTGCATAAACCGCGCCAATTCCGGCACTTATCTTGTCCGCTTTATAGACGAATCCGAGCTTCCGCTCTATAATGCCTACCGCGAGGATAAGCCCGTTGCCGGCAGCGACTATTACCTTAACCCCAAGTATACGTTCGAAAGCTTCGTTGTTGGCAACAGCAACATTTTTGCCCATGCCGCGGCGCAGGCCGTTGCGGAAGAACCGGGCAAGGCATATAACCCGCTTTTCATATACGGCGGAGTGGGTCTTGGCAAAACGCACCTTATGCACGCCATAGGCCACAGGATACTGCAAAACAATCCTTCCGCGCGCATAGTATATATCACCACGGAAACATTTACCAACGACCTTATTCAGTCCATTCAGGAAAACAGCCGCGTGCAGTTCCGCAACAAGTACCGCACGGCGGACGTGCTTATAATAGACGATATACAGTTCCTCGTTGCCAAGGACAGAACGCAGGAGGAATTCTTCAATACGTTCAACGCGCTGCATACATACGGCAAGCAGATAATCATAAGCTCCGATAAAGCGCCCAAAGACCTCATAAACCTTGAGGACAGGCTCGTTTCCCGCTTTGAAGGCGGCCTGGTTGCGGACATTCAGCCGCCCGATCTTGAAACAAGGGTAGCTATACTCAAGCGCAAGGCGCAGAGCGAGCAGATAGACGTGAGCGAGGACGTGCTCACATTCATTGCCGAAAAGGTAAATTCAAACATTCGCCAGCTTGAAGGCTCCCTCATCCGCGTTATAGCCTTCGCAAGGCTTACAAAAAAGCCCATAGACCTTGCCCTTACGGCAACGGCGCTCAAGGACATAGTTGCAGGATACGACAATACGCCCGTTACAATACCGCTCGTGCAGCAGGTTGTGAGCGATTATTATGATATCGATACGGATGCCCTGCTTTCGCAGCGCCGCTCCATGGACGTTACATACCCGCGGCAGATGGCGATGTACCTTTGCAAGGAGCTTACCAATAAGCCGCTCAAGGCCATAGGCGCAAGCTTCGGCGGAAGGGACCATTCAACCGTTATAAACGCCTGCAAGCGCATAGAAACGGACATAAAGAACGACCCGCAGGTCGCAGACCTTGTGGAGGACCTTACCAAGCGGATAAAGAAGCAGTAATATATCAACAGAGTTATCCACACAGTGTGGATAACTTATGTGGATTACACAATGCATGATTGTTGAAAACGTGGAAAATGTAAACAACGTGGACAAGTACATATTCCTTACCACACTTATCCACACGAGTTCTAACATCACTTTTTCAGCATTTTGGGACAAAACCAAACTTGTCCACACAACTTACAACGCTACTGCTACGGCTGCTGTTAATATATATAGACACGCCGGCGCGAGTGTGTGGATAAGAGCTACCGTTGTTAATAAAAGAGGAGGTTCAGATATATGCGCATAATAGTGGATACAAACGCGCTGAACGCGGCGCTTTCAACCGTAACAAAGGCCCTGCCGGTAAGGAGCACCATATCGGTACTTGAAGGAGTATATATGAAGGCGGAGCAGAGAAGGCTGCTGCTTCGCTGCACGGATCTTAATATTCAGATAGAAGCCAGCATAGACGCCCTAATTGAAAAGGAAGGCGCAACGGTGCTGCCTGGCAGGCTGTTTTCCGAAATGGCCAAAAGGCTGCCGGGCGAAAGCGTATCAATAGACGTAAATAAGAAGAACACCGCGGAAATAATCAGCGGCACATACCGCACCACGCTCCAATGCGAGGATGCGGGCGACTACCACGCCATGAACGAAGTGGAAAGCGACACTTCGATTAAAATAGAACCCAACGATTTCAAGAGTATGGTCCGCGGCTGCATATTCGCCGCCGCTCAGGACGACACAAAGCCCATACTGACAGGCGCGCTGATGGAGCTTGGTTCAGACTCCCTCCGCCTTATAGCGCTGGACGGGTACCGTCTTGCGCTGCGCACCGCGCCCATAGTGAACAACGGCGCGGAGGAAAAGGAAATAGTCGTTCCCGCGCGTTCGCTCATAGAAGTCGCGCGTATACTGCCGGACGACGGCGAGAAGGCGACCATAACCTTCAGCCGCACCCACCTGAGCGCCACCGGCGGCGACGTGAAGATTATAGCCCGCCTTATGGAAGGCGACTTCATAAAATATAAGCAGATATTGCCCACCGAGCACATGACCCGCGTGCGCGTGAACCGCAAGGAGCTGCTCGACGGCATAGAGCGCGTTGCGCTGATGGCGCGCGAAAGCAAGAGCAACCTTATCAAGTTCTCAATTTCCCGGGAAATGATAGAGATATCCGCCAACAGCGAGATAGGTCGCAGCAACGAGGAGATCCCCTGCGCCGCCATGGGCGAGGATATAGAGATCGCCTTCAACAACAAATATCTTACCGACGTTTTCAAGGTGCTTGAGGACGAGGAGATTTACATGGACTTCAACAGCAACGTAAGCCCCTGCGTGGTGAAGCCCATAAACGGCGACGAATATTATTACCTGATACTGCCCGTAAGGCTGTTCACGGGAGCGTAAGCGGGCTGACAAGAGCGGTGAAATCCGTTCTTGCGAACGGGTGAAATATTGCTATCGCAATGTGAAATATGGCTCCGCCATGTGAAATCCGCCTTGCAGCGGGTGAGCGGGGGAGATTGTGAAGTTGTGGGGACGGGAAGCCGTCCCCTTATTTTTGCCCAAAGTTTATAGGAAGCGTTGTAGGGGCCGTCATTGGCAGCCCGTTGAGATTATGTAAGAGTTTGTAAAGCGCACCAAAAGGCTCCCCGGCCGGGGAGCTGGCAAACCGAAGGTTTGACTGAGGGGTTGAAGTAAAAAAGTGAAGCTACGGTGCAAACCCTCCGTCTGCTCGCTTCGCTCGCATCCACCTCCCCGTGCGGGGAGGCCTAATGTTAGAGTTTGGACAGCAGCCGTGACTGATGGAGTATTAGCCTGAATAGTTGAGAAAACCGCTTGACACTTAACTGATATTTGTGGCATATTATCTATAGAAGCATGGCTCTGTTGACCGTCTTGGACGTACGTCTCGGGAACATCATTTGATGCCTTATAGGGATATTCGGAGGTGCTTCTTTTTCAACCCCTCCGTCTGCTCGTTGCACTCGCATCCACCTCCCTCGACAGGGAGGCTTAATATAAAAGTTTGTAATGTATTCCAAAAGGCTCCCTCTTAGAGGGAGCTGGAAATTCGCTGCAAGCGAATTTTCTGAGGGAGTAACCCAAAAGGGACGCAATGCGTCCCTTCATCCGTTTTTCATTCTTCATTTTTAATTTTTCATTATCTCAAGGTACTCCCCTGCCGCCTTTTTCCAGGAGAAGTCCTTTGCCATGCCGCGGCTTACAAGGCCGTTCCACAGGGGCTTGTTCTGATAATCCTGCGCGGCGGTCTCGGCGGCGTAGAGCAGCTCGTGCGCATTGTAATTGGCAAAGGAGTAGCCGCAGCCGGTGTTGTCGTAGCGGTTGAAGGGAGTAACGGTGTCCTTCAGGCCGCCGGTTTCGCGCACTATGGGAACGGTGCCGTAGCGCATGGCTATCATCTGCGTCAGGCCGCAGGGCTCAAACAGGCTCGGCACAAGGAACATGTCCGCGCCGGCGTATATGCGGCGGGCAAGCGCTTCGTTGTATTCTATGCGGGCGGCAAGTTTGCTTGGGTACATCTTCTGAGCGTATCTGAAAAGGTTTTCGTAGCGGCTTTCCCCCGTCCCCAACACAACGAGCTGAATGGGGATATTTATCATTTCCTTCAGTACGCGCTCAACAAGGTCAAGCCCCTTCTGCCCCGTAAGGCGGGAAACTATCGTCGCAACGGGAATAGTTGGGTTAACGTCAAGGTCAAGCTCGTTCTGAAGCGCGGCCTTGCATTCGGCCTTGCCGCTCATATTTTCCGGGCAATAATTGCGGCGCAGCGCTTCATCCGTAAACGGATCGTATGAAACGGTGTCTATGCCGTTAAGTATGCCAACAACGTCCCCCGCGCGCTCCGCAAGCACGCCCTCGAGCGATTCGCCGTAGAACTTGGTCATTATCTCCTTTGCGTATGTGGGAGAAACGGTGGTCACCTTGTCCGCGTATACTATGCCGCCTTTAAGATAGTTCACGTTGCCGTAGAACTCCAGCTTGTGCATATCGAACGCCGCCTCACCGAGGGAGAGCAGCTCATCGCAGAAGCCGCGGTCGAACACTCCCTGAAACCGCAGGTTGTGTATCGTAAGTATTGTTTTTATGCGGGAGAAATACGGCATCTTGGCATAGTGTAGCTTCATAAGCGCGGCGGCCATTGCCGTTTGCCAGTCGTTCAGGTGCAGCGCATCGGGCATGAAGCCTATGTGCGGCAGCATCTCTATTATGGCCTTGGAGAAGAAGCCGAAGCGCTCCGCCTCGTCGCAATTGAATACGCCGTAAATATAATCCCGCCCGAAATAGTATTCGTTATCTATAAAGTAATATGTTACGCCGCGCTGAACAAGGCTTTCCACCCCGCAGTATTGATTGCGCCAGCCAAGCTTGATGTTAAAATCGCACTCGTGGCGCATATGCATGCCGTAGCGCGCCTTTACTTTGGCATAAAGCGGCAGCACAACCCTTATGTCCGCGCCCATTTCTTTAAGCTGAACGGGCAGCGCGGCGGCAACGTCCGCAAGGCCGCCTGTCTTTACGAAGGGAGCGCATTCGCTGGCGGCAAAAAGGATCTTTTTGCTCATACCAGCGCCCCTTTTCTTATCGTCACGGGGAAGCCTTCGTATCCGGCAAGGTGCCTGCCCGGACGCACCTGCACGCCCTTATCGAGTATAACGTAATCCAGCGCACAGTTTTCGCGTATTTCGCTGGCCTGCATCACTATGCAGTTTTTAAGCTTCGTCCCCTGCCCAACGTGTACCCCGCGGAACAGTATGCAGTTTTCTACGCTGCCTTCAACTATGCAGCCGTCCGCAAGCAGGCTGTTTTTCACCTTTGCGTCTGCGCCGTAGCGGGTGGGGGCTTCGTCCTTCACCTTTGTGTAAATGGGATGCTCCGCATTGAAAAGGTCCGCGCGCACGGCCTCGTTGAAAAGGTCCATGTTGTGCTTAAAATAACTCGGCACGGAATCAAGCCGCGCAACGTAGCCATCGTAACGGTAGCCGTTGAGTTTAAGCTTTGCAACGTTCCTCACCAGCACGTCCCGCACAAAGTCCGTATAGGCATGGCTTGCCGCGTCCTCGATAAGGTATTCCAGCATGCTCTTTTCCATTATGTATGCATCGCAGCAGCGGTATGGCGTTTTGGGCCTGTACGGGTCTATTTCAAGATCGACTATTCTGTTCCCTTCGCCAAGGGTAAGCCTTAGATCATCGTAACGCACGGCGTCGCCCCAGTCCTTTTCTTCGCTGTACATAAGGGTAACGTCCGCGCCGCTTTCAATGTGGCTCTTGAGCATTGCGTCATAGGTGCAGTTATATATCGTGTGGCTGCCGGTAAGTATAACGTAGCGCTGGGCGCTGCGGCGCACGTAGCCCATTACGGAGCGTATTGCGTCGATAGTGCCGCGGTAAAGGCCGGTATTGTCCCGCGTTAAAAACGGCGGCAGTATGAAAAGCCCGTCGCGCTTCCTGTGAAGATCCCATTCCTTGCCGCTGCCAAGGTGATCCATAAGCGAATGGTAGTTCCTTTGCGCAATAACGCCAACGTTGGTAACGCCCGTGTTCACAAGGTTGCTCAGAATAAAGTCTATGCAGCGGTATCTTCCGCCAAAGGGCACCGCGGCGATGGAGCGGCTGTATGTAATGTCCCTGAGCTGGTTGTTTGATTCGCCCGTGTAAATAAGTCCGAATGCTTTTTCGTTCATGCCGCGCCTCCTTATTTGCTCACTACCATGCCCGCGGGTATCATGGCGCATTCGCCTATGTGCGCCCCGCTTGCAACAAGGGTTATGTCGCCGGTGAGCGTAGTGTCGTATGTGTTCGTGCCGTCCGGCTCAATGCCTATCTGCGCGCCCGCTGCGACGCATGCGTTTTCGCCGAGGATCGCTTTTCTTATCACCGCGCCCTCGCCTATGCGCGCGCCGGGCATAACAACGCTGTTTTCTATAACGGCGTTTTTGCCCACCTTTACGCCCGTGAAAAGCACGCTCCTGTTAACGCAGCCGTATATTTCGCACCCTTCGCTCACTATGCTGTTTTCGGCGTGCGCATCCGCGCCTATGTAATGCGCGGGCATTATGGGGCTGCGGCTGTATATGCGCCATTCGCTGTCGTTAAGGTCAAGCGCTGAAGGATTGTCTATCAAATCCATGTTCGCTTCCCAAAGGCTCTTTACCGTGCCTACGTCCTTCCAATACCCGTTGAAGCCGTATGCCGCAAGGCGCTTGCCGTCGGCCAAAAGCTTGGGTATTATATCCTTGCCGAAGTCGTGGCTGGAAGAATCGTTCTTTTCGTCCTCGGTAAGGTATTTTTCAAGCACGTCAAAGCTGAATATGTATATGCCCATTGATGCGTTGTTGCTCACGGGGTTTTTGGGCTTTTCCCAGAAGGCTGTTATCATGCCCTCCTCATTCGTTTCCATTATGCCGAAGCGGTGCGCTTCTTCCATGGGAACCTGCAAAACGGCTATGGTGGCATCCGCCTGCTTTTCAATATGGCAGCGGAGCATTGCGGCGTAGTTCATTTTGTATATATGGTCACCGCTCAAAATGAGCACATATTTGGGCGAATACTGCCTGAGAAACGCAAGGTTTTGATATATTGCGTTCGCCGTGCCCGAATACCATTTGCCAAGGCTGCCGCTTACATACGGCGGCAGCACATATACGCCGCCGCTGTTGCGGTCAAGGTCCCACGCCGAGCCGTTGCCCAGATACGCGTTCAGCTCCAGCGGGGAATACTGCGTAAGCACGCCCACGGTATCAATGTCCGAATTTACGCAGTTTGAAAGCGGAAAGTCAATTATCCTGTACTTCCCGCCGAAAGGAACGGCGGGTTTCGCCGTGCGGTCCGTCAGCACGCCCAGGCGCGTGCCCTGCCCGCCGGCAAGCAGCATTGCAACCATCTTTTTTGTTACCATAGGCATTTGTTCTCCTTTTGTAGTAGTGATCTATTTTTGCCAAGGGGCCAGGGGAGATTTCGATTTCTCCCCTTAGGCCCCCTGGCGACCCCCGTAACCCCTTTGAAACGATCGCTCCGCGAGGGGTACGGCACTGTACGCCGTGTTTGCACTGCGCCCAAAAGGCTCCCCGCACGGGGAGCTGGCAATACGCCGTAAGGCGGATTGACTGAGGGGTTGACGTAAACAAGAGCAGCCCCGATGCAACCCCTCCGGCTTTCGCTTGCGCGAAACCCACCTCCCCGTTCGGGGAGGCTTAACGTAAGAGTTTATACTGTACCAAAAGGCGCCACCGCTTGCGGGGGAGCTGTCGAGCCGTAGGCGAGACTGAGGGGGAATAGTAAAATAGCTTGGCAACTCCGAGCCGTTCCCCTTTCGGCCACTCACTCCGTTCGTGTCCACTTTCCCCGCAAGCGGGGACAGCTTTTGGTTGGAATTATCGCCAGCCTGCCCTGAAAGGGGATGTGGCGAACGAAGTGAGCCGGAGGGGTTATAAACCGGCTCGCTGCTCTCCGTTTATCTCAACCCCTCAGTCGGCTTACGCCGACAGCTCCCCGTTCGGGGAGCCTTTTTGATAGTCCTACCTCCTCACCCTATAATACGCCGCCTCATACCCCTTCAGCTCCGTCAGCAGTACGCAGCCTTCCCCTTCGTCCTCGGCGGGGATAATGGGTTCGTCGCGCTCAATGCTGCTCATCACGCGCTCAAGCGTGCAGCGGTAGGGCATGTGTATGGGGTATGCGCCGTGGTCAACGGGGGTGAAGTTGAATACGCAGAGCAGCTCGTCTCCCTCCGCATCCATGCGGCTGAAGGCTATTATGCTGTGCGCCGCGTCGTCCGCCTGCCGCCACTCAAAGCCGTCCCACGAATCGTCAATTTCAAATAAGGGGGAATTGGCGCGGTATGTTATGTTCAGCGCCTTCACAAATTCCCTCAGCGCCGCGTGATGCTCGTAATCAAGCAGCATCCAGTCTATCGATGTTTTGAAGTTCCATTCCGCAAACTGGCCGAACTCACCGCCCATGAAAAGCAGCTTTTTGCCGGGCATGGCGTATTGCAGCATGTAAAGCTGCCTAAGCTGCATGAACATTTCCTCATAGCTGCCCTTCATGCGGCCTATGAGTGAGTTTTTAAGGTGAACCACCTCGTCGTGCGAAAGGGGCAGTATAAAATGCTCGCTGAAGGCATACATCATCGGGAACGTAAGCTTCTCGTGGGCATATTTTCTGTAAACGCTGTCCTGCTTCATGTATGAAAGCACGTCGTTCATCCAGCCCATGTTCCATTTGAAATCGAACCCGAGGCCGCCGTTCTTCGCGTCCCGCGTTACGCCGTCAAACGCTGTGCTTTCCTCCGCGATAAGCAGCGCGCCGGGGGATTCCCGCTTCACGGCCGTGCTCAGCGTTTTGAAAAACTCTATCGCGGCCAAATTTTCCCGCCCGCCGAATTTGTTCGGCAAAAACTGCTTGCCCTCCTTGCCGAAGTCAAGATAAAGCATGCAGCTTACCGCGTCCGTGCGCAGGCCGTCTATATGATATTCATTCAGCCAGAATATTGCGTTTGATACAAGAAAGCTTATTACTTCGCTGCGTTCAAAATTGAATTGCAACGTGCCCCATTGCGGCTGCTCGCTGCGGCGAGGGTCCGCGTGCTCATATAGCGCCGTCCCGTCAAAAAGCCTCAGCCCGTGGGCATCCTTTGTGAAATGCGCCGCTACCCAGTCCAGTATAACGCCTATGCCGCGGCTGTGGAATGCGTCGATAAGCGCTTTTAGCCCGTTCGGGTCGCCGTATCGGGAGGTGGCGCTGTAATACCCCGTGGTTTGGTATCCCCAGCTGTCGTCAAGGGGATATTCGCTCAGCGGCATAAGCTCAACGTGGGTATACCCCATCTCGTAAACATAATCCGCAAGCTGCTCGGCAAGGGCGGCGTAATCAAGCCCCTTCCGCCAGGAACCCAGATGCACCTCGTATATGCTCATGGGGCTTGTATGAATGGTGCTGCCGCGGTACGGCCTATGGCGCATATAGCTGCCGTCGTGCCATTCATATGAATCGTTGTCCCATATTACGGATGCCGTGTCGGGCCGCATCTGGGAATAAAACGCGAACGGATCGGCCTTGAAAATAAGCTGCTCATCCGCGGTATATATTGCGAATTTGTATAAGTCCCCCTCGCAGGCGTTTCTTATATGCGCCTGCCAAACGCCCGTGGTGAAGCACGGCTCCATTATATCCGCATTTACGTCCCAGTTGTTGAAAGAACCCACCACGCTCACGCTCAGCGCGTTCGGCGCCCATACGGCAAAGCGATATGCCGCGCCGCCGTCCTCCATGGTTACGCGGTGGCAGCCAAGCGCCCTGTATGCATAGGCGCTTTTGCCTTCGTTAAAAAGATAAAGCTCCGTTTGATCCAAGTAAGTACCCATATTGCAAAGCACCGCCTTATTTCTTTTTTATATTTTACCGCATGGCGCGGCGTTTGTGTAGGGCGTTTTTTTGCCTTCACCACGCAGTTATTATAAACATATATTATTACATGTATATTTAGGCATGTTTACGGAGGCATATATGTGCAGTAATGATCTTTGGGGCTTGGGCGTTGGCCTTAGCGCCCGCATAGAAAACCATGATGATTCGCCCGAAAACGCGGCAATGCTGAGGCGGCTTATGGATATAGGCTTTACCGAAGGGGCGGAGATTGAATGCGTGCTTGCGGCCCCGGGCGGCGGAATAAAGGCATACCTTGTGCGCGGCAGCGTCATAGCCCTGCGCGAAGGGGATGCGCGGCTTATAAAAACAGGTGAAGCGTATGCAAAATGAGCCTGTTATAGCCCTTTGCGGCAACCCCAACGTTGGCAAAAGCACGCTGTTCAACGCCCTTACCGGCATGAAGCAGCACACGGGCAACTGGAGCGGCAAAACGGTGGGCCTGGCGCGGGGCGTATGCACGCGCGGCGGGAAGCGATACGGAATAGTTGACCTGCCGGGCACATATTCGCTCCTTGCCCATTCAAAGGAGGAGGAGATAGCAAGCGGCTTCATAGCATCGGGCCATGCGGATGCGGCGGTGGTGGTGTGCGACGCAACGTGCCTTGTGCGCTCGCTTACGCTTGCCATGCAGGTTTCGCGCCTGCACGCGCGCACGGTATTATGCATAAACCTTATGGACGAGGCCGAACGCCGCGGCATAAGCATAGACACAGCAAAGCTTGAAGCATTAAGCGGCCTGCCCTGCGCCGCGGTGTCCGCGCGGAGCGAAAGGGGCATAGATGAGCTGTTTACTAAAATCAACGCCGCGCTTGAAGCGGAGCCTTCTCCCCCGCCCGCATTTGCGTGCGATTGCCCTAACGCGGCCTTCTGCCTTTCGGAAAGCATATGCGGCAAGTGCGTTGCCGTATCGAAAACCGCGGACGAGCGCCGCATGAAGATAGACAGAATACTTACCGGCAGATACACGGGCATACCGATAATGCTTATTCTGCTTGCGCTGGTGTTCTACATAACGCTTGAAGGGGCAAACTATCCTTCCGCGTGGCTGAGCAAGCTGCTGCTTTCGCTTGAGCCGCCGCTAAACTCCGCATTGCTCTCGCTCGGCCTGCCGCAGGGCGCGGCGCTCGCGCTCAGCGCGGGGGCGTACAGGGTGCTTGCGTGGGTGGTGAGCGTTATGCTGCCGCCGATGGCGATCTTCTTCCCGCTGTTCACCTTCCTTGAAGAGCTTGGCTATCTTCCCCGCGCGGCATTCAATATGGACCATTACTTCAGCCGCTCAGGCTCCTGCGGCAAGCAGGCCCTGACCATGTGCATGGGCGTAAACCGAATGCGGGCTTGCGTATTTTATCCAGCTAATGTATGATGTACAAGAAAGTGTGCAAGATAATGCGCAAGATAAACAATGGAGGAAGCACTTTGGACAGATATGACCCGCCGTATACCATCACGGACAGCATGCTTGAGCGCGCGGCATCAATATCCGAAAAGCTCGGCAGAATAAGCACGGCGCACGGGCTTGAAAATAAACCGCATCTGCGCAGAAACAACCGAATAAAATCCATCCATTCCTCGTTGCGCATAGAGGCCAATTCACTATCCCTGGGGCAGGTGCGCGACGTTATAGGCGGGCGGATGGTAATAGGCGCGCAAAGGGAAATACAGGAAGTTAAAAACGCATACGAAGCATATGAAAGGCTTCCTCAAATAGACCCATACAGCATTGACGATTTGAAAACGCTGCACGGCATAATGACAAAATGCGTTGTGGAGGAATCCGGCTTTTTCCGCACGGGGGAAGAAGGCGTGTTCAACGGCGACAAATGCGTTTTCGTGGCCCCGCCGGCAAAGCTTGTGAACGAGCTTATGGAAAACCTGTTTGAATGGATGAACCGCGCAAAGGAAAGCGTGCATCCGCTGATACTGTCTGCTGTGTTTCATTATGAATTTGTGTTTATCCATCCGTTTGCGGACGGCAACGGCAGGATGGCGCGGCTTTGGCACACGGCGCTGCTTTCAAAATGGAAGCCCATATTTGAATACATTCCGCTTGAGAGCCAAACGGAGAAGTTTCAGGACGAATATTATAAGGCCATTGCCGCCTGCCACGGCGAAGGCCGCGCGGATACATTTATAGAGTTCATGCTGAGGATGATAGACAACGTGCTGGATGAAATTGCGGAGCAGATAGCGCGCACGGACGATCAGCTTCCGCTTTGCGTGAAAAAGCTTATGGACTGCATGGAGTACGATACTTCGTATACTGCGGCGGAGCTGATGCAAAGGCTTGAGCTCAAATCAAGGAACGCCCTGCGCAATAACTATATTTCCCCCGCCATGCGGCTCGGGTTGGTGGCAATGACAATTCCCGATAAGCCCAACAGCCGCAATCAGCGCTACATAAAAAGATAAAGTAAAAAGGCACGGTATTAGCCGTGCCTTGGTTATCTGAATGAAATTTTAGCCGTTATAGTGGCTGAACATATTGTCCGTTGCGGTGCGGATGGCGCGGGTGACGTCGGTAACCTTGTCCGCGGCCCAGGTTTCGGGCTCGCCGCGCAGGAAGGAGGTCTTGTCCACCCTGTTGTCGAATACGCCTATGGGCACATGGTATGTTTTGCCGTGCGCGTTTACGGTAACGGTGTTTTCAACATCGCTGGTTTTGATAAGGTACTCCATATCGTCGCAGCCGTAGTCGCCCAGCATTACCGCCATGGGCACGCCGTGGTGCAGATTGGAGCCGGGGTCGTTGGGATCCGCCCTGTCCGCATTCTTGCGGCGAGATTCTTCCGGCGTTACCCAAATATAGAGTATAACGGCCTGTTCAAGTATTTCCGGGCAGAACATGGGCAAAGAATACTGATAGCCGAACGTCCCCGTGAGCGGCATGGCTGCGCCGTCCGGTCCGCCGCGCGCGCATTCGATTATTATGGTCTTGTTTTCAAAGCTTTCGGGGTAACCGGCATGCTTTTCATTAAGCATTGCGCGGGCCTCTTTTTCAAGCCTTTCGGCAATTGTGTTCCGCGTGTTTTCATCCAGCACGCCAAGCCTGTTGGGTATGCCCGCGCCCGCGGCAGCCCTGTCGAACCGGTCGAAAAGCAGCTTCGCCGCGGAGTCAGGCTTCGAAATATTGCGGTTCATCAGGTCGTGATAATCCTCGTTGAGCAAATTGCACAGCGTGCCCCAGTCGCGCCCGTCCAGGAAAGGCGCTTCGCCGGGATAGAACACGCGCGGCTTATTAAGCTTTGCAAGCTCCTCGTCAATGCGGCGCATCATATGCACATAGGGAAAATCGTCAAGCTGAAGGTTTTCGCCTATATGGAACTCGTTTTGCAGCCTTTCCGGCTCCACATGCGCCATAAAATTCCTCACTTCGGACTTGCCGGACGCCGGCAGCGCCTGAAGCAGAACCACCTTAAATACGTTGTTTTTCATGCTGTCTCCTTCTTTCTGTATCAGTAAATAAGTTTAAGCCATTTATGCTTGTCCACGGTTATATTGCGGTGCTTATCAACGTATGCGATTATCAGCTCCGCAATTTCCGTAGGCAGCTCGCGCATGGTTTCGCATTGGCGGTAAACGTCGTAGCCGCCCGCGCCCGACGCGCGGTAGTTATTCATGCAAAGAGTAAGGCGCTTATCGCCGCTTAATTCCTCGCCTTTGTATTTTATCGAAACCACCCTGTCCCCCGCGCTTCGGCGTATATCGAACACGGCTTCTATGCCCGAAAAATAATCGTAATTGAAATGCTGCTCTATCGGCACAAGGAAGCTTTCGCTCACCATCAGCTTGCCGTCGGCGCCCATCGTGAAGTATTCCGCGCTCCGCTCCAATGCGCGTTTAAGCTGCTCCCGCGTGACGCAAAGGGTTTTGAGCGTGTTGGGGTAAATATATGTGGATACGATGTCGCGTATGGTAACGTCCCTGTTCAGCCCCTTCACCGTGTTGCCAAGGCTTGTTGCGGAAATGTCCGCGCCTGTCGCCTCAAGCTGCACCTGATTGAAAAAGTTGGCTATCAGGCTGCCGTTTGCGGCCATGTCTATATGGTCGCGCGGCAGAAGCTCCGCGTCAAGATGCCCAACGGGCGTATCGAACCACACGGCGGCCTGCTCCTCATACGGGGCGAGCAGCTCATGCGCGGCTGCGCTTTCATTATCCCCCGCGGGGCAAATGCGGGACACGGCGCTTACGCCGTTTTCAACCGATATGTCAAGCTCAATGTACTCCTTCGCCTTGTCGGCAGGCTGGCAGGTGAACGTGCCGCACACGCGCTTATTCTCCGCCGCCATGTGCTGATGCCCCGCAAGCAGAATATCGTAATCAAGCTCAGAGCATATCCTGTACCCTTGGTTTTCATCCGTTGCGGAAAGGGGTGCGCCGGTTGCCAAATCGCGCTCGTACCCGCCGTGGTATATGCATATGTTTATGTCAGTATGCTGCGCCTTTAGCTCGCTTAAAGCCTCTTTGGCGGCGGTGAAGGCGTCCGTAACGGTTATGCCCTGCATGTTCTCGGGCTTTTCAAATATGTTCACATAATGCGTTGTAACGCCCGCAAGCCCCACGCGAAGGCCGTTTTGCAGCGTTACTACGGCGGTGCTTTCAACGCCCATTATGCCGCGCACGTTCGCGCAAAGGCATTTTGCGTTGAGCGCGGCAAGGTATTCCTCTATCGCCGCTTTGCCGTAATTGAAATCGTGATTGCCAAGGGTCACAAAGTCGTACCCGCCTATGTTCATAAGCGAAGCTATTGCTTTGCCGCCGTGCTCCGTTTGGCTGTAAAGATAATATGTGAACGGGCTGCCCTGCAGGATGTCCCCGCCGTCTATTATAAGCGTATCGCCGTCCTTTTTGAAATTGGCTATGCAGTTTGAAAGCCCCGCGGCTATGCGGCTTCCCGTTGCATAATCGGTTGGGGAAAACGCGCCGTGAACATCGCTTGTGTAGTATATCTTCAGCTTTTTCATGGTTATGCTATGCATAATGCCCCGTGCTTTTGGTGCGGCGGGGCATTGCGGAATCAAAATTTTGTGTTTTATGCGCCGTGCGCCAGCTTGCGGCGTATCCTTGTGGATACAAGCTCTATTATAAGCACCAGCACCATCAGCCCCCATACGAACGCGCCTACCATTGCCCAGCGGCGGCTGTTAAGGCACTGCACAAGCGATGCGCCTATGCCGCCCGCGCCCACTATACCAAGGGTGGTGGCGTCCTTCAGGTTTATGTCGAAGCGGTAAATGGTTGTTGAAATAAAGCTTGCGGTAAGCTGGGGTATAACGCCGTAGCGGATCTTTTGGAAAGGCGTGCAGCCCATCGCATCCAGGCTTTCGAGTATATGCGTATCAAGATCCTCTATTGCCGTTATGTACATTTTTGATATCATGCCGATAGAGCATATGGACTGCGTTATAACGCCGCAGGCTGCGCCCGGGCCGGTAACGCGTATCCACATCAGCGCCCAAACAATGCTGGGTATGGTGCGTATCATAAGTATAAGCACCCTTACCGCGTAAGCCACGGGCTTAGGCATAATGTTGAACG
The DNA here is from genome assembly GCA_963608365.1 of bacterium. Taxonomy (GTDB): domain Bacteria; phylum Bacillota; class Clostridia; order Christensenellales; family CAG-138; genus Phil1. Next base: position 22,080 of record CAVDFM010000003.1, read on the forward strand.
AAGCGAGGAACGCAAACGGTATCGCAAGCACCGCGCCTATAAGCGTGCCGAGCACCGCAATGGCGATGGTCTGCAGCAGAAGATACGGAACGTCCGTATCCGATGTGCCGAAAAGCAGGGCTTTATCCGGGCTGAATACGCCGTGCAGCACGCCCTTTGCAACCTCCGTACCCGTTACGGTAAGGCCGGTGAACTTTATGTCCGATGCGGACCAGCCCACCATTACGACTATCAGCAGCACTATTGCAAGATACAGCACCCACTTGCGCGGGCGGTTGGCGTACATTTCCGCAACGGTCAGCTTTTTGTCCAGCGTCTGTTCAATTTCGTCTATTATGTTCTTCTTTTTCTTTTCCATGACGCCCCTCCTCATCAGCTAAGCTTCTTGCGCAGATATTCGCTGAAGAAGTCTATCGCCACGACCACGACAAACAGCGAAAGCAGCACCATGCCAAGGCTGTTGTAATCGCGCCAGCCTATGCGTTCGTTTATGGTTATGCCAAGGCCGCCTGCGCCAACGTAGCCAAGTATGGCCGAAGCGCGCACGTTCATTTCAAAGCAATAAAGGCTGTGGCTCAAATAAACGGGCAATATCTGCGGCACGCACGCGGACCAGAACGCCTGGAATTTGTTGGCGCCAAGCGCCTCCATGGCCTCAAACGGCCCCATGTCGATTGTCTCTATGCTTTCAAAAAGCATTTTGGCAACTATGCCGAACGTGAATATGGCAATAGCTACCGTGCCCGAGAATGTGCCAAGGGAGAATATAAGCGCGCACACAAGGGCTATTATAAGCGTGGGCAGCGTGCGGATAAGGGCCAGTATAAAGCGGCATATGCTCACAATAACAACGCTGTGGTTAATGTTGCTGGACGAAAGTATGGCGATGGGCAGCGCCAGCGCGCAGCCTATTACCGTGCCCAGTATGGACATCTTAATGGTGTCAAACAGCGGGGATATGACTTTCGGGAAAAAGCTCCAGTCCGGCTGGAATATCTTTTTAAGCAAATCCAGCATTTTGCTGAACTTGTTTATTACCGTGCCTATGTCAAAGCCCGTCATTTTAAGCGAAAGATATATCGCCGCCGCAAGCAGTATTATTATAAGCGGGGCGCGGCTCCTGCGGCGCAGCACGCTATGGCCGTTGGCAAGTGTTATGCGCTGCGGCTTAAATATTTTGTCGTATAGGGTTTCCTTTATTATTACGGGGCTGTTTTCGTTTTCCATATCATCAGCCCTCGGTTTTTATCTGGTGCAGCTCGCCCTCGCCTTCGCCCATTGTGGGGACCTTGGTGCCGTTGTACACCTCGTCTATCTGCTCCTGCGTTATGGTGCTTGCGGGCCCGTCGAAAACTATTTCGCCCGCGCGTATGCCTATTACCCTGTCGCAGTATTTGAGCGCCAGGTCAACATGGTGGATATTGAGCAGTATGGATATTTTGTATTCCTTGTTTATGCGCACAAAGTCCTGCATGACCTGCTTTGCGGTTATCGGGTCAAGCGAGGCCACGGGTTCGTCCGCAAGAATTATCTTCGGGTTCTGGTTAAGCGTCCGCGCGAGCGCAACGCGCTGCTGCTGGCCGCCGCTCAATTGGTCGCAGCGGGTATAGGCCTTATCCAAAATGCCTACCTTGTCCAGACTTTCAAGCGCGCGCATCTTCTGCTCCTTGGAGAATATGCCGAACAAAACCTTGAAGAAGGGCATATCGGGCACGTCCGCCGTGAGTACGTTCTTTATGGCGGTGCTGCGGGAGACCAGATTGAAGCTCTGGAATATCATGCCCACCTTGCGGCGGTATTTGCGCAATGCCTTGCCGCGGAGCGTGTTTACGTCCACGCCGTCCACCGTGAGCTGACCCTTTGTAACGTCGTGCATACGGTTGATGCAGCGCAGTATTGTGGACTTGCCCGCGCCGGAAAGGCCGATTATGGCCACGAACTCGCCCTGCTCTATTTTCAGGTTTATGTCCTTTAGCGCCGTGAAGCCGTTTGGATAAGTCTTATACACATTTTTGAATTCTATCATGCTGCGAACTCTTTCTTATATTATTATGGGAAAAAGCGCCCTGTATAGGCAGGGCGCTTTGCGGTTCGAATTATTATTCGGAAACGGCCTTAAGAGCAGCGCGGGCTCCGTCATAATCGGAATCCACAGCCTTGGCATAACCGGTGTGGCTGTACACATCGAATATGGCCTTGCCCTCTTCGGTATTGATTATGTTGATGAAGCAATCCTGAAGAGCCGCTACTATTTCGGGGGTGTAATACTGGCTGGCCTTGGAGATGGCAACGGTGTCGTTGTAGATACCCTCGGTCACGCCGATAACGTTGAGCTCGTTCCAGATGGAATCGGAGCGGCCCATGCCCTGCTTACCGGTTTCGTCCTTCTGGTCTACGGGCAGCGTCCAGCTGGCTTCGTAGTCGTTACGGCCGTCGGCATAGCAAACGATGATGTCTACCTGCTCGGCAGCGGCGTAGGAGAAGGCGGTGCCGTAGCCGGAGTCAAGAGGAATGACGTTGGTAAGATCGGAGATCTTCTTGCCGTCATAGTTGGCCATCAGCCACATGGAAGGATAGATGTAACCGGCGGAAGAGGAGGTCTTCTGCACCGCCCAGCGGGCGCCGTCAAGATCTTCCCAGGTGAGGGCTTCGCCGTTGTTGACCTTCTCGGCCAGCATCTTGCCGTACTCGGTGGGAGCGGCATAGATCAGGGAACGATAGTAGGTTACCTGGGGGCCGTTCTTCTGGGTGGCGTTAGCTTCGCCGTTCCAGTCCGCGGGGTTGGTGCTGTCGTTGGACAGGCCGTTGCGGGTGGCGGTCAGTATAACGTCGGTATCATCGGAATAGAGGGCATAGGTGCCGCCGGGCAGCCAGCCGAGGTCGATGGAACCGGCAGACATGGCCTCACCGGTGGCGTCGTAGCTGGTGCCTACGGTGATGTCAACTTCGTCTATGTCGTAGCCAAGGTTGGCCATTTCGGCCTTGACCAGCTCGGGCAGGTTCGCGGTACCGGCGATTATAACGTCGGCATCCTTGGAAGGAACGAACTCAAGGGTCAGCTTGTCGAAATGCTGATTGGCGGGTTCGGCGGTGGGCTCCGCAGCGGCGGGGTCAGCGCTGGGTTCGGTCTGGGCGGGTTCAGTGTTGGCAGGCTCGTCGGTATTGGCGGGCTCGGCGTTCTGAGTGCAGGCGCAGACGGAGATCATCATAACAAGTGCTATCAGCAGTGCTACGATCTTCTTCATTTTGTAGATTTCCTCCATACTTTTTTATTCACGGCTAAACGCCTGTGAATTTCAAATTTTTTTGGCCTTATTTGCCGCAACAAAGTATATCACACAAACATTGCATTGACAATGCCGATAGATATATTGTTTTCAGATTAGACAAATTAACCGAGCAGCATGTTCTTCACGCGGCCTATGGCAATATATCCGTGCAGCACGGCCCAAAGATCGCTGCCTTTTTCTGTGCATTCGGGGTCAAGCAGCTCAGCGTACGGCGAAAGCGCGCAGCCGTTCTCGGCTTCAGCCTTATTATAGAAATTTTCGAAGAAACAATGCGGCTCTATCTTAACGTTCCTCAGTATGCCCTTGTATTCGTTAAGCGTGCAGTCGGGGAAATTTACGTTCCATATTTCGCCCGCAAGCGGCCTTTGAATAAGCTCCCGCGCTATTTCGTAAAGGAACATGTCCGTAACCTCGCGGCAGCCCACATGCGTTTCGGAAAAGGCTATTGCGGGTACGCCGTTCAAAAGCGCCTCCATTGCCGCGCCCACGGTGCCGGAATAGGCAATGTCAAAGCCGGTATTAAAGCCCGAATTTATGCCGGAGAACACAACGTCCGGCTTTACGGGCAGAAGCGACTTTATCGCCGTCTTTACGCAGTCCGCAGGCGTGCCGCCTATTGCGTAAGCGGCCTTCACGTCCGCAGGAAGCTCGCGCTTCTCAACGCTTATCTCCCCCGCTATGGTTATCTTCTGGGACATGCCGCTGCACTGCCCCGCGGGCGCGGCCACCCAAACGTCGCCCAGTCGCGCGGCAGCGCTTGCCAGGCGCAAAAGCCCCGGCGAATCTATGCCGTCGTCGTTGGCAACAAGTATGTTAAGGCGTTTGTTCATATTTATATACTCCTTTGCCGGCGCTCCTTCATCATGCGCCCAACTTTAATATGATATCATTTGATGGGGACGGAGGCAAGGGGAATGGAACAACGGAAGCTATAGTTGCTGCGCATTGCAAAAAATGTCTAAAAATAAAAGTTTTTGCTATTGAGTGCAAAAACTTTTACTTAGCTGCTCTTACTCCTTATCCGCCGCTGCTCCTTCCAGCAGGTTCGTTACCACTTGGTTGAGCTGCGCGGCGTTCTTTGACGATATGACGGGCACTCCGGTCTGGCTTTCTATGGCCTTGCGCGCATCGCCCGCGACCTTGCCGCCGGCGCGCGCCACGCTTATGTTTTCGGAAAGATTCGCGGGCGCTTTCTGCTTGGATATTTCCGTTGTGGTGGCTTCCGCCAGCATGTTCAGCACCAGCTCGAGCGTTGTCATGTTGTCGCGCAAATTTTCCTTTTTCAGTCCCTTTAGGTTTTTGTATTGGCGGGTAGACATGCCCGACCATGTGCGGGATATTTCATCGGTAAGTATGGCGTACTCCACGCCCCTCTGTACGCCGCGTGCGTCCCATTCGTCGGTCAATTCCTTGCGTACCTGTATAGCCTGCAGCCGCTGGTTTATCCATTCGCGCGTGTAGCCTTTCCTGAGATAGGTTTCAAGCGCGCGCTCGATTGTCAACTCAGGGTCGATGGTTTCCTCTATGCGCTCCCGCCCTATCTGCGCCAGCCAAAGCTTAAACGGCTCCGCCTTGGGCGAAGGTATTGATTGTATTATGCGCAAAAGCTGTTTAGTATCGGCTACGTCGGTATTATAGCGTTTGCCGTCAGCAGAACGCATTTTCAGCTGACTACAATTTGTAGTCAACTGACTGCCTTCTTTTTTTAGACGTGTTTTAAGAACGCTCCAATACTTTGCGGCATGGCGCGTATCTGGCTGGTCTGTCAGCACGGCTACCACATCCACAATAGAAAAGTACCATTCCTCCTTCTCCTCGTCCCATGCCGTGCGTATGCGTTGGTTTTCAAAAAGCTGTATATTGTCGTTCGGCTCCATTGTGCATATCCCCCCCTGTATGTGTAGCTGCTTTTATTTTACCGCAAAAGCCTGCTTTACCGCAACCGCCACCCCCTCTCCGCATAGAAATAACCAAAGGGGGTGAGGCCGCATGGCGGGGCATGAGGTTTATTCAGTTGCGGCGGATGGGGCGGAAAGGCCGCTTGGCGAGATTTTAGAGGAGCTGCTGGAGGAGGTGGTAAAGGCGGAGGGGTATGATGGCAAAGGCGGAATACAGGGCGGCGCTGTACATGCGCCTTTCAAAGGATGACGACGGCGCGGCGGAAAGCGCGAGCATAACCACGCAGCGGCAAATGCTGCGCAGCTACGCGGCGGAGCATGGATACGCCGTGCAGGATGAGTATAGTGATGACGGTTATTCGGGCGTAAGCTTCGAACGGCCGGAGTTTAAGCGGATGATAGCGGACATTGAGGCGAAGAAGGTCAACCTTGTTATAGTCAAGGACCTGTCCCGCCTGGGGCGCGACTATATCACGGCGGGGCAGTATACGGAGATATATTTCCCAAGCAAGGGCGTGCGCTGCATAGCCGTAAACGACGGCTACGATTCGGATGGGCCGTATACGGACATTGCGCCTTTCAAAAATGTTATAAACGAAATGTACGCCCGCGACATATCGAAAAAGATACGCTCCGCATTCGCCGCCAAAATGCGGGAAGGGGCTTACGTTGCCGCGTTTGCGCCGTATGGCTATCAAAAGGATGCGGCGGATAAGAACCGCCTTACAGCCGATGCATGCTCGGGCGGGGTGGTAAAGCGCATATTCGCAATGGCTGCGGGCGGGGCGAAGCCCGCCGACATTGCGCGGACGCTGAACGCGGAAGGTATCCCCTCCCCCGCCGCGTACCGCTGCATAACGCACGGCGGACTTTGTACGGGGCGGCAGGAGTGGACGGGTTCAACGGTGGGCAAAATGCTGCGCAATATGGTTTACATTGGGCATACGGCGCAGGGGAAAACCGAAAAGGTATCGTTCAAAAGCCGCGTGAGTGTGAGCAAGGCGCGGGAAGAATGGATAATTGTAAAAAACACGCATGAGGCACTTATTGACGAAGAAACGTTCGATATTGTGCAGCGGCGCGCCCGCGCGCGGACGTGCGAAAAGAAGGGCGGGTTCTGCAACATTTTTTCCGGCATTGCAAAATGCGCCGGCTGCGGGCGCAATATGTCCTCAACAGGGACGCGGAAGAAAGGCTCGCAGGCCAATCTGTGCTGCGGAGGATATAAGCTTTACGGCGCACAGGAGTGCGGCAACCACTTCATTGATTACGATGCGCTGTATAAAATAGTGCTGGCGGAACTGAGAGAGCGGCTGAATATAGGCGAAGCCGAGCGGGCGAAAATTGCGGATAACGTTTACGGGCGGCTTTGTGCGCAAAGGCGGGACGATGACAAGGAAAGCGGCGGCATACAAAGGCGGCTCGGTGAGATAGAAAGCATAATAGGCAGGCTGTATGAGGACAACGCCGCGGGCAGGCTGAGCGACGAGCGCACGGGCAGGCTTGCCGCAAAATATGAAAAGGAGGCCGAAGCGCTTGAAGAGCGCATGGGTGCGATTCAGGCCGGGAAGGAAGCGGCAGTTTCACGCGAAAAAATAGGCAGGCTGCTTGAGAGGATAACGGATATAACAGAGCTTACGCCGGATATGCTGTTCAGGCTGATAGACCGTATTGAGATAGCCCAGGGGCATTATGAGCAAACGGCGCAGGGGCGGGTGAAGCGCCAAAGCGTGAAGATATTCTATCGGTTCAAAACGGACTGCGCGGAACGGGAATACACTTTTTGACCGCATTCGGAAAACTCCCACGCATGCTGATGGGCCTTGGATGCAACGCGGCGGCGGTGGTGGGCTGCCGCATAATAGACAGCCCGCGCGAAAGGCTCATTGCCATACTGACAAACGCATTCGTGCCCTGTAACGGGCGCTTCCCCGCGCTTATCGCCGTTATAAGCATGTTTTTCACCTATTCCGCATTTGCTTCGGGCGCGCTTGCGGGCGCGGTCATGCTTACGGCGCTGCTTATTGTGAGCGTTGCGGCAACGCTTTTGTGCGGGAAAATTTTGAGCCGCACTCTGTTGAATGGGGAGCAAAGCTCCTTCACGCTGGAGCTGCCGCCCTTCCGTATGCCGCGCATAGGCAGGCTTATTGTGCGCAGTGTTGCGGACAGGACGCTTTTCGTGCTGGGCCGTGCGGCGGCGGTGGCTGCGCCGGCGGGGCTGCTGCTTTACGCATTATCAAACATAAGCATAGGTGGGCAGTCCGTACTGGCGGCGGCGGTGGGCTTCCTTGACCCGTTCGCGCGGGTGTTCGGGCTGGATGGGGCGATACTTATAGCGTTCATGCTGGGCTTTCCCGCAAACGAGATAGTCCTGCCCATAGCCATAATGGCATACACAGCGTCCGGCTCGCTTGAGGAGCTGCCCGCGCTTTGCGATATGCGCGCACTGCTTATTGCAAACGGGTGGAGCATAAAAACGGCGGTATGCTTCGTGCTGTTCAGCGTAATGCATTGGCCGTGCTCCACAACGCTTTTAACAATAAAAAAGGAGACGGAAAGCCTTAAATGGACAATTCTGGCTTTCCTTCTCCCAACGTTATTCGGCCTTGCGGCGTGCTTTATTGTGAACGCGGTATTTACTCTTTTATGATGCTCATAAGAAGCTTTCCGAGGGCGATGTACATATCGGCATAGCCCATGGCGAAGCGTTCGCGTATGGCGGAGCGGGTAAAGTTCATTGTGCCGCTGCCCTTTATCTGCTCCAGCGGCTTTGAAGGATAGATATGAACGAGCCGCGTTGAGCCGATGTGGTCAATGTCCAGCGTTTCCTGCTCCCTAAGATGGATGACGATTATCGCGTCGTAGCCTTCATCCTGCAGGGGAGAAAGGGGCGTAACGTCGCTGTTTTTTACGCCGTAGGAAGGGTCGTTTATCCCTCCGTCGGCAAACTTATGGCCGTCTATCTCAACGGGGTCGTAAACGTGGGGTATGGCGGCGCTTGCAAGCACGGCGTCCGTCATTTCCTCGTCGCTCAGCTTTTTCAGCTCAAAATATTTAACGTGCCGTTCGTTTATGTCATACGCGCAGGCGAAAAGCTTTGCCCTGTGCGCGCGTATCTTTTCAAAATCGCAGCTTTTGTTTATCAGCTCCCGCAGCGAATTCTGCGTGAAAACGGCGGTGTCCCCGCTGCCCTGCATCTGCGCGGTAATGTGCAGCTTGCCGACTATGTCCTTTATGGCGCGGCTGTCGCCGTCCGCAACCTTGGGCGCGGCAACGGTCATAAGCCCGATATTCTCCCAAAGGCTCTCCATAAGCGCAACGTCGTCCATCGCGAACACAAGCGTGTTCAGCGCGCCCACGCTCGTGCCGCTCACGCCGTACACCTTTTCCAGCGCATCCATCTCGCCCATGGCCTTTATCGCGCCCGCTTCATACGCGCCCTTCGCGCCCCCGCCGGACAATACCAGCCCGAACTTCATATCGTTCCATTTATCTATGTTTTTGCCGTTTAACATGCGTGCTCCTTTGTGCGTTTATATGCCGCTTTTGCTGCTTTTATTATAAAGGCAGGGAAGGTTAAATTGCAATATATATCGGGGCTGTACTTGTTTACGCCAACCCCTCAGTCAATCCGCCTTACGGCGTATTGCCAGCTCCCCGGCCGGGGAGCCGTTTGGACAAAATATAGCGTATTTCTCTTGCACTTCGACACTATTCTACATTATAATAAACGCAAGCGCCTGCCCCGACGTGAAAAGGGGACGGTTGGCCACAACCCAATCTTGTTTTCAAGAAGGGAGGTGGTTTCTATGATGACATGGTCAGAATTCTTAGCATTTCTGATGTTCGTTATAGAGCTTTTCAAGATTTTCTTGAGAGTACTGCGCTTCGTAGTAAAGCTCATCAAAAAAGAAAAGTAACCGTTCCGGCCTAAGGTAACGGTTACCCTTAATCAGTTAACTCTGGCCAACCGTCTCCGGCAGGCGCGGTTTTTATACTTATATTATACGCAAATCATAGTGAATATGCAAGTGAAAACTAAATAGTGCAGTAGTATAAGCTTTCCCTAACATGCCCTCACCGCGCAACCGCGCCCCTGTACAGCCTCACCAGCTCCTCTATGCTCAGCGCCTCGGCGCGGGCGGCTTGGGCTATGCCTGCGCGGGCAAGGGCCTCTGCCGCGGCGTCCGCCGTGGGCAGCAGGGGCTTTAGGTTATTGTATACGGTCTTTCGGCGCATGGCGAATATGCTTTCCGTAAAGCGGCAGAATGCCGCGGGGTCTATGTTCGCTGGCGCATCGGTGCGGCGCGTGAGCAGCACCACCTCCGAATCCACGTCCGGCTGCGGATAATAGCTTGCCGGCGTGAGCGAAACAAGGCTTTCGCATTCGTAATAAAGCTGCGCCATTATGGCAAGCGGGCCGTAAAGCTTGTCCTTGGGCTTTGCGAAAAAGCGGCGCGCGGCCTCCTTTTGCACCATCAGCACCATACGCGGTATCCTTTTTGCGTTGCGAAGAAGCATAAGCACTATGGGCGTTGTTATATAATAGGGCAGATTGCCCGCCGCGGCAAATTCGCCTTCCATGCAGCTTATGTCAAATTTCAATATGTCGCTGTGTATAAGCGTTAGCTCCCCGCGCGCAATCTCCGCGGCAAACTCCGCATTGAGCGCGGCAAGCATGTTTTTGTCTATCTCAACCGCGGTAACGCGCGGCACGCGGCCCACAAGCGCGCCCGTCAGCGCGCCGAGACCCGGGCCTATTTCAAGTATGTCCGTTTTGCCGTCCCCCACGGCGGCGGAGGCTATTTTTTCTATCATTGCATCGTCGCAAAGAAAGTTCTGCCCCAGCGCCGCGTTTGCGCGTATGTTAAGCCGTTCAAACTTTTGTTTAATGTCCGCCGCGCTCATCCCAGCTTTACCAACACCGTCACGTTGCGCTTGCGCCCCCAGCGGCGGCCTTCCTTTTCGGTATTCATCCAAAGATCAAGCTGATTGATAGGCGTGCCGTCCGCGCGCTTGTAGTTGCGGAACGCGCCGGTGTCCTGCGCCGTGCCGTAGCCGTAGCCGGAAACGTATATCTGCGTGCCGTAGGGTATATAGTACGGGTTTACGGCTATCGTGCCGAGCTTGGGCTTTTTGCCGGTAGCGGTGCGGCTGCCCTGCCAGTATGCGGTAACGTAGTCCATCTTCATCTCTACCCAGCCGTCAACGCCCGCCTTGGGCGCTTTTTTATAAATGCGGTATTCGCCCGTAAGCTTGGTTTGGTAATGTATCTTGTTGCCCTTTTTGATTATTTCATCCGTTGCGGGGGTTATAATTATCTGGTTCACTATCTCGCGCGAAACCTCGACCCCGTCCTTTATGATTATCCTTTGGGTAACGTTCTTTGACCCGTCCTCGCCTTTTTGGATTATAACAGGCTCCGTGTCGTTATACACGTTGTCGTCATAAACCACCTTCTCCTTGTGGTTTATGGTGCGCTTGGCGGTGGTGTATTCCGTTACCACGTCCGTATGCACTATTTTCATGCCCGGTACAAGGTCGGCGAATGAAAGGTGGCTCAGCTCGTCCGCCGCGTCGTAATCAACTCCGCTCAGCCTCAGCGCGTCGCCCACCGTTCCGCCCGTGGTGTTTACTATGCTCACCTTGCCCATCGAGCGCACGGCTACGGGGAAGCTCCTTGCTATCGATACGTTCGTGCCATCGGCAATAAGCCGGTTGCCGTCTGTCGAAAGCTCGTCGCCCTTGTTCACGCGCACGTTCTGCGCCCTAAGGAAAGCGGTTATGCTCATGCCCTCCTCAGGCTCGTTCACGACGTAGTTCGTGGTTCTGCCGTCCGCCGTGACGGATACGCTTATGCGCGGGTCGGGCGCATTCTTTGAAATTATAAAAAACACGCCCGCGGCTATCATAAGCGCGAGTATCGCCCCGTCAAGCAGATAAAAATACCATTTTACGCCCGAAAGGTGCGCCCTTACGCGGCCGGACAGCGCGGCGAGAGTGTCCTTCATTTTCTGTAATAACCTTTTCATGCGCCTATTATAGCGTGATTTCCTTAATTGTGTCAAATAAACGAATTGTGTCACGGTACGTCACCTCCTGCGTTTACAGTAAAGCTTTGCCACGTTATAATAGATATATACTTATTAAAATGCGGAGGGGTCGGCATGAAAAAAGCATTGGCCGTTATTCTTGCGGCGCTCAGCGCGCTGTGCCTTATGGGGTGCGAAAAAGGCGCGCCGCAGCAAAAGGCGGGCGGAAAGGCCATAGAGAAATTCATTACGCATATTGCCGCGGGCGAATATGCCGAAGCTTACGCCCTGCTTTCATCCTCCTGCCGTAACGATACGGAGGAGGAAAAGGCCAACCGCGTTACCGAAAAGCAGTTTACGGACAAGTATACCTCCATAATATCCGCGCTTGAAATAACCGCCATAGAATACGCGGACTTCATGGCGGACGGCGGGGACATACTTTACAGCGCAAGCTATACCGCAACCTATTACAGCGATTATATAGGCGACGTTACAAATAACTTCACCGCCGTTGCCGTGCGCGAAGGCGGGGAATGGAAGGTTGAATGGTCGCCCGCGCTCATTTTCCCCGAAATGGAATGGGGCGACACGGTGCGCATAGCGCGCCTTAGCGCGAAGCGCGGCGAAATACTTTCAAACGGCGAAGCCATTGCAAAGACCGCGGGCGGAATAAGCGTATACGCCTCCGTATCCAAAATAGAGGATATGAGCCTTTTCCTCCAGCAGACATCAAGGCTGCTGAACATGACCGAGGCCGCCATAACCAAAAAGCTTGAAAAGGCGTATAACGACGTTGCCGTAATAAAGCAATATTACAGCGACGAAATAACCGATTCCGTGCGGGAGCAGCTTTTGCAGATAACGGGCATAGGCATAGACAACGGCAATTATTACACCGTGCGCGAATATCCTTACGGGGAATTGCTTGCGCACCTTGTGGGCTACATTGGCGCAATACCCAGCGAAACCAAGGAAAAGCTTCAGGCGGAGCTTGACAGGCTGAACGAGGGCCGTACCGAGCGGGACGGGCTATACAATGCGGACAGCCGCGTGGGCAGGCTGGGGCTTGAGCAGCAATATGAGCAGGAGCTGCGCGGCAGGGACGGCGAGCTTGTGTATATCTGCACGGCGGAAGGCACCAACCGAAAGACGCTTTATAAAATAGACGCGCAGGACGGTTACGACATTGAATTGACCATAGACATGGACCTTCAGCGCAGGGTGCAGGAGGTCATGCAGCTTGCCCTGTTCGGGGAAACAACTGCGGGCGCGGTGGTGGTCATGAACCCCAAAACGGGCGCGGTGCAGGCCATGTATTCATATCCGAGTTACGACATAAACCTGTTCGCCCGCGGCATATCGGGCGCGGATTATTCGGAGCTTTTGAACAACAAGGCAAAGCCGCTCATCAATCGCGTGACCCAAGGTCTGTATCCGCCCGGTTCCACCATGAAGGCGTTCACGGCGGCATGCGCGCTGGATAATGAAATACTGGACGAAAACTATGCCTTTGACGAAAAGCAGATAAAGAACGATTACTGGACGCCCGATGAATACGGCGCGTGGATATGGACGCCAATCAAGCGCACGCATATAAACTACCCCATAAGCGGGCCGCTGAACATGCGCAAGGCGCTCATACATTCGGACAATATATATTTTGCCAACGCCGCGCTTAAAACGGGCTGGGAGCTTTTTGAAAAGTACATGACTAACATAGGCTTCACCGAAAGCATACCGTTCGATATAGGCGTTGCCACGCCGCAGCTTAAAAACGAGGATACCGTTATGGACTATAAGCTGATTGCGGACAGCGGCTACGGCCAGGCGGAGATTCTGGTAACGCCCTTGCAGCTTGCCAGCATGTTTTCCGCGTTCGCAAACGGCGGCAACATAGCCACGCCGTACGTTGTGAAGGGATTATATAAAGAGGACGGCATACGCTATAAATGCCAGGTGTCCCATCCCGAAACCAACTGGAAGGAAGGCGTGCTGAGCGAACACGCGATAGAGGTCATAACCCCCTTC
>CAVDFM010000004.1:0-7973 GCA_963608365.1 bacterium
ATTAGCCTCCCTCCTTGAGGGAGGTGGATTTTGCGAAGCAAAAGACGGAAGGAGTGAACGGATTTCACCGCGCGCGTAAGCGCGCTTATTCTATTCCTTCATCAGCGGTTTCTATCTCGTCTTCCACGTTTTCGTCCTTGGCCGTGTCCGCCGCGGCAAACTGCGCCTTTTCCGGATGGCACAATGCGCTGCGCTTATAGCACACATACATGGCTATGCTGCAAACCACCCAGCCCATCGGGTACGCGAGCGACACCAGCACGAATCCGCCGCCGAGCCTTGTGCCGACGTAAAGGAATATCTGGCGGAATACCACGAACGAGGACAGCATCACTATCATGGGCACCTTTGCCTTGCCTATGCCGCGCATCGCGCCCGCAAACGTTTGATTGAAGCAGGTGCAGAAGTAGAACGGCGCTATCATGCCTATGAATCGGGAGCCGTACTGTATAACAAGCGAATCATTGGTGAAAAGCGTAAGCAGCTGATCCTTGAATATAAGCAGCAGCGCGCAAAGGAATATGGTCATGGATATGCTCATTATCAGCGCCTGCTTAACGCCCTGCCGCGCGCGTTCAAGCTGCCTTGCGCCATAGTTCTGACCAACGAACGTGGTGGACGCCATGGCTATGCTCTGCGCCGGAACCAGCGCGTATACATCCAGCTTGTTGTAGCTTGACCAGCCCGCCATGCAGTCCGAACCGAACGCATTTACATAGCTCTGCACGAACACGTTTGAAAACGAGGTCAGCCCCTGCTGCACGCCCGAGGGCAGACCTATGGACAGCACCTGCTTTAGTATATTGCCCTTTATGCAAAGATGGCCCCAATGTATGGCATACGGCCCGGCGGAGCGCGTAAGCACGAACAGCACGAGCGCCGCCGAAAGGAACTGGCTGATTATGGTCGCATACGCCGCGCCGGCAATGTCCATTTTGAACGCTATTACGAACACAAGGTCCAGTATAACGTTCAGCACGGCAGAGAATATAAGGAAATACAGCGGCCGCCTTGAATCGCCCACGGCGCGCAGTATTGCCGAGCCCATGTTGTATATAAACAGTCCCGATATGCCCGCAAAATATATGGTCAAATAATCGTGCGCCGCGCCGAAAACGTCGTCCGGCGTGCTCATCATCCTAAGCATCGGGTCAACTATCAATATGCCCACGCCCGTGGCGATAACGCTCATTATTATCGTCACAAGTATAGTTGTATGCACCGCGTCGTGCAGCCTAACGTAGTCCTTCGCGCCGTAGGATTGGGATATAACGACGCTTGCGCCCATGGACAATCCGGAGCATAACCCAACCAGCATATTTATTATGCTGCTTGTGCTGCCGACAGCCGCCAGCGCCTCTTTACCCACAAACTTGCCCACAACGATCGTATCCACGGTATTATAAAGCTGCTGAAACAGCAATCCCGCCGCCAGCGGCAGCGCAAATGTTATCAGCAGCTTCCATATTGATCCGCTCGTCATGTCCGAATCGGCACGCTTAATGTGTCGCTTGCTTCCTCGGTGAACCTTCTCTTTTTCCTTGCTTACCTGTTCCAATTCCATGCTCTCTCTTTCTCTTACAAAATCTTATATATCTTTTATATAATGATATCACATCGCATGGATTTGTCAAAGGCGCAAGCCCCGCTTTTTATGCCCAGCCCATGAGCTGTATGAAACTATATACAAGCCTCAGCCCATAGAACACCATTATCGCGCCGCAGACTATGTTTATTATTCTCAGCAGCTTATCCGTTATTTTCCCGCTGAACAGGGATATTGCCGTGGTAACGCCGAAAAACCATATTGCCGACGCACTCGTGAACCCTATAACGAACGGCAATTTTTCGCCCGCGGTAAGCGTTGCGCTCGCCGCGCCCAGCAGCATTGTGCCGTCAATTAGCGCCTGCGGATTTATCCACGTTACCGTAAACGCTATCGCCGCCGTTTTTAGCAGCGATATGCCCGTATCCGCGTCGCCCGCAAGGCCGGATTTTGAGCGTATAAGCCCAATGCCCATCCATATTATTATAAGGCTGCCTATCGCCAATACTCCCTTCCTAAGCCATGGCAGCGCCTCCATCAGCGCGCCCACGCCGAAGAAACACGCAAGGCTGAGCGATAAGTCAAAAAAAGTTATTATCAGCGCCGTAAGGAACGCCTTCTTTTTCGGCTGCGTAGCGGCCGTGTTTATAACAAAAAGATTCTGCGTGCCTATGGGCGCAACGTATGCAAGCCCCATCATAAGCCCGCGCAGGTATATAGCCATATCTACTCCTTATCGCTTAGCAGGTAGTTTTTTATTATCTGCTATTTATTTTTAACTGAATATATTGTATGCTTAATACATCCGCCGCGCAATAGCGCATTATTTTATTACAAAGTAAGGAGAAACTTACATGGTGCCCACCCATTACGACTGCCCCTGCCTTGACGCCTGCCCGCTGCACTATGCCATGACCATAATAGGCGGCAAGTGGAAAATGCAGATAATCTGCGCGCTCAACAGCTCCGGCCCCATGCGCTACAACGCGCTGAAAAAGCGCCTTGACGGCATATCCAACACCGTCCTCGCCTCCACCCTGAAGGAGCTCGAGCGCGACCGCCTCATCACCCGCCATGAATACCTTGAAGTCCCCGTCCGCGTGGAATACTCCGCCACCCCCGCCTGCGACGCCCTCATCCCCATACTCGACAGCCTGAGCGACTGGGCGGAGAAGCACGGGAAGGGGGAGTAGGGGAATGGCCCTTGCAATCCTGTGCATATATGCGATAATATAAAAGTACGGATTAACTAACCACTATCTTTCACGAGGTTATGTCATGGGATTGCGTCAAAGTCAGGAACAGCGACAAATAATCGGCCAGCGCATGTATCAATATATGGATATTTTAGCCATGAATATGGATGAAATAAACCGATATGTGGACGACGCCATGCGCGACAATCCGCTGATAGAGCTGCTTGCACCGCCAGAGCATTTTTCCCATTACAGCAATTGGGATGCGGAAAAGCAGGATGCTTTCGATAAATATTCGCAGCAAAGCGCCGAAAAAACGCTGGAAGCGTTTTTGCTGGAGCAGATCGCTTCCCTTAAACTGGATGAAACCGCCCGTTCTGCTGCGGTCTATATAATATGCAGCATGGATGAAAACGGCTATGTCCCGGAAAATATCGACCGTCTTAACGAAAAATACACCCCCGCCTGCATACATAATGCGCTTGAAATAATACAGTCACTTGAACCGGCAGGCGTAGGCGCACGCAGCCTTGGCGAATGTTTGCAATTACAGTTGGCACGGAATAAAGAAAGCGACCCTCTCCTTTACACATTGGCGCATGATTATATGCCCCGCTTATGCCGCGGGCAATTTAAGTACATTGCAAAGGAATTGAATCTTCCGGTTAAGCGCATAGAAGCGGCGTTTAAGAAAATGACCGAACTCCAGCCAAAGCCCGGCAACGGTTTCGGGCACAGTAATTATACCAATTATGTTGTGGCGGATATAGAACTGCATTACGATAACGCCGTGCAAAAATACATCGCCGCTTATCCATACGACCGCTACGCCAATATAGGCTTAAACGATTATTATTCCCTGCTGATCTCGGATTCAAATACCGATGCAGAAACAAGGGCATATATAAAAGAAAAGACTGATTCCGCAAAATGGATAATAGGCTGCATACAAAAGCGGCGTGATATTTTGATGAACATAGCCCAGCTTATAGCCGAAAGCCAGCCGAACGAACTGCGCAGCGGTTCAGCGCCCATTCAGCCGCTGAGTATAGATTATGTGGCGGCGCGGCTGAACGTTAGCCCGTCCACGGTCTACCGTGCGATACGCGGCAAATATATTTCCACGCCGCGCGGCGTGCTGAGCATGGCAGCCTTCTTTGATAAAGCAAAGCTTGGCACGGCGCCGGAAACCGAGCTGTGCCGCAGCGATATATCCCTTAAAATAAAAAACCTTATCGTCAACGAAACCCATCCGATGAGCGACAGTGAAATAGCCAAATCGCTTGAAGCGGACGGCATAAAGATATCCCGGCGAACGGTAGCCAAATACCGCGAGGAAATGCATATACCCTCTTCGTCATGCAGAGTAAGGATAAAAAGCGAGGACAGCATATGAAAAGAAAGCGTGTAGTAATAGTCACCGGCAATCAGCGCGTGGCGCAGGCAATATTCAACGATGTAAAGGCCGTATTTAACGACGACGTTGATATTGATATAGTATATCCTTCCCAGATAGCATCGCTGGACGCCGTGGAGGCGGATGCCTTTCTTGTGACCCGTTGGTACAACATAGGCGGCCTTGCCGATAAAGTTTCCAGCAAATCAAAATTGGTGCGCACAACCCGTACCATATCCGAAAGCGGCTACAAGAAAATAACTCAAATTCCTCCCGGAACCAACGTGCTTGTGGTCAACGATTCGGAACATTCCACGTCCAGCGTGATAGAGTTGCTGATGGATCTGCATATAGACGGGCTTACATATGTCCCGCATACCGCCGGGCATTATGACCCCAGCCTGAAAATAGCCATAACCCCGGGAGAAAGCCAGTATGTTCCAAGCTATATCGAAACCATAATAGACATAGGCAACCGACATATAGACATTTCAACCGTGCTTGCGCTTTGCAATGTTCTGGACGTGAACATATCCGAAATTGCCGGCCCGCTTATGAATTATTTCAATATGCTGCTCTGCCGCGACGTAATATCCCGCCAGTACAGGGACACGCTTTCAAAAAGCATGTATATGAACAGCATCCTTAAGCACATGGAGCAGGGCGTTCTGCTTACCGCACCGGACGGCCGCATAATATTGAGTAACGGCAAAATGAATGAGCTGCTGCGCATGCAGATAACCGAAAACCGTGACTATGTATCCGCCGTGTTTCCGGAAGGAACAGCGCCGCGCATAGCCAATATGGATAACGATACGCTTGCGCTTAACGTCAACGGGCGCGAAATGCTCATTAACCACGAAACACTCAACTTTGGCGACACGATAAACCACAACCTTTATTTTTTCAACGACGTAACTTATATCCGCCGGCTGGAGCGCAAATCACGCGAAGAATCGCAGCAAAAGGGCTTTGTTGCCAAACACAGCTTTGACGATATCGTGCACGTTTCCGCCGTTATGGATGAATGCATACGCCGCGCGCGGCTGTTCTCCCGTTCCGATAAAACCGTGCTTATACAGGGCGAAAGCGGCACGGGCAAGGAACTTGTTGCGCAATCCATACACAATGCCTCCTCCCGCAGGAACAAGCCGTTTGTCGCCGTCAACTGCGCCGCACTGCCGGAAAGCCTGCTTGAAAGCGAATTGTTCGGCTATGAACGGGGCGCGTTCACCGGCGCAAGGCAAAGCGGCAAGAAAGGATTGTTTGAACAGGCAAACGGCGGCACGATTTTTCTGGATGAAATTGGCGATATGCCACTGGCGCTCCAATCCCGCCTGCTGCGCGTTTTGCAGGAAAAGCAGGTGATGCGCGTGGGCGCGGACAGCATTATTGATATAGACGTGCGCGTTATCGCCGCCACGAATCAAAACCTTATGGCAAAGATGGAGGAGGGCATATTCCGCAGCGATCTTTATTACCGGCTTAACGTGCTGCCGTGCCACATAGCTTCCTTAAGGGACCGCAGGGAGGATATAGTACCCCTATTCCTTAACTTTATAGGGCAAAAGTCCATACCAAGCGACCTTGCGGCAAGGCTTAAAAGCTATGACTGGCCCGGCAACGTGAGAGAACTTGAGAACACTGCCGAGTATTACACTATGATGCGGGATTTTGACATGCCCCTGCCGGAGCATATTCAGCCGCAGCACACCGCCGCCGGAGCGCTGGACAGCGACGATATAGCCATACTGTCCGTACTGAGCAATGGTTACACAGGCCGCAGCGCGCTGAAGAAAAAGCTGGAAGCCATGGGCATAAACCTAAGCGAATATTCAATACGCAAAAAGCTGGACGTTCTGCAAAGCCGCAATTATATAAGCAGGCAGCTTGGCCGCAGCGGTACCTGCATTACCGATGACGGCAGGGACGCCTTGCAGCGCCGCATGGGTAAATAAGTCAACATTCGACCACTTTATTTTAATTGGATGGATTATCAGGATGATTCCATCCAATTTATTTTATTTTTTCGTTTTCCGCACTGATGTCATATCGTTTGCAGACAATTTCATCATTTTCTATTTTTCCCTTCAGATTCTGGTGATTTCACAATTTTTTATTTTATTTTGGCTACTGTCCCTCCGGTTGGCATGATTTTTGCACCTATTTATTGTTATAAGGGTCATATAGAAAAATATATGCCAAAACGTTCAATAAAACAAGGAGGATCACAATGTACAAGAGATTTGCTGCCCTATTGCTTGCCGCCATTATGGTTTTTGCCATGTTTGGCTGCCAAAGCACCACAGAACCCAACCAAAACAACACCGACGCCCCCACGCAGAGAAATAACATTCCCTCACAGACCAATACTGAAAACAACACCCTCGTGCAGAACTCCGAAAAGGTATACACAACCTATACTCAGGTATATTCAGCGGAAGTAAGCACGCTGAACTATCTGCAAAGCACCGCAACCGACGTTACCGTGCTCGGCTCACTGTGCGTAGACGGCCTTGTGGAATTTGACCGCTACGGCGTGATGCAGCCCTGCCTCGCAGAAAGTTGGGATGTTTCCGACGACGGCACAGTATATACCTTCCACCTTCGCCAGGGCGTGAAGTGGTACACCTATGAAGGCGAAGAATACGCCGAAGTCAAGGCGGGCGACTTTGTTACCGCGGCCGAATACGTGCTCAACGCTGCCAACGCCTCCAAGGTATCCAACACCCTGTATCACAACATTGCCGGCGCAAAGGACTACTATGACGGCACTACCACCGATTTCAGCACCGTCGGCATAAAGGCGCTTGATGATTACACCGTTGAATATACCCTTGTTGCGCCCCTGCCCTATTTCATCAAGATGGTATCCCTTAACCCCTGGTTCCCCGCGCAGGCTGACTTCCTGGCCGAGCAGGGCGATCAGTTCGGCACAAGCAACGATACTCTGCTGTACTGCGGCGCGTATCTTTTCGATACCTTCGAACCCGAATATCAGCGCGTGCTTGTCATGAACGAGAATTACTGGCACAGCGACATAATCTCCATAAAGAAGCTCGTATGGAAATACAACAAGGAAGCTTCCGCCAACGGTCCCGAACTGTATCTGCGCGGCGAAACCGATAAAGTCACCCTCGGCACCGATATAATCGAAGAGTGGAAGGCCGATCCGGAGCTTTGGGATCAGGTACATCCTGCTCAACTTACCAACATGTCCTACTGGATGGGCTTCAACTTCAATCCCCAGTTTGAGGAGCAGTATAACCCCTCCGCGTGGAAGATAGCCGCCAACAATCTGAACTTCCGCAAGGCAATGTTCTATGGTTACGATCGTTACGCCGCAACCATGACGCTTGACGCCTATACCTACAAAGAAAAGTGCATCAATACCTATTCAAGGCCCGGCCTTGTGCAGGTAAACGACGTTGACTATCTGATGATGAGCGGCCTTGACGAATACTCCACCCAGGAGAACCTGTTCAACGCCGACAAGGCCGTTGAATACAAGGCCAAGGCTATGGAAGAGCTTGCCGGTCAGGTAACGTTCCCCATACTTGTGTACATGCCCTATAACGCCAGCAACAACGCCACCACCAAGCGCGTGCAGGTAATAGAGCAGCAGATGGAGGGCGTGCTCGGCACCGACTTTATAGACATAGTGCTCGTTGGCTACTCCGGCTCCAGCTTCAATGCCGATATCCGCAACGCCGGCAACTGGGCGTTCATGGAAGTTGGCTGGGGTCCCGACTACGCCGACCCCATGAGCGGCTTTGACCCCCTGCTCAAGTCCAGCATAGGCTCCCGCTACGGCAGCATATTCATGGCCGAGGAC
>CAVDFM010000004.1:7983-14365 GCA_963608365.1 bacterium
ATGATGCAGAACTTGGCTACGGCACGTTTGAAAAGATGGCCCTTGAAGCCAACTCCATAACTTCCGACCTCAAGGCCCGTTATGAAGGCTTCGCCGCAGCTGAAAAATACCTGCTCGATCAGGCAATGGTCATCCCCTGCTTCCTTTCCGCCGGCGGATATCAGGCCTGCAAGCTCGATCCCTTCTCCGGCATGTGCGGCCAGATGGGCGATTACGGCCTGAGGAAACTCAAGGGCGCGGTGGTACTTGAAAAGTCCATGAACTGCGATGAATACGCCGCCGCCAAGGAAAAGTACATTGCCGAGCGTACCGAAGCGCGCCTTGCCGCCGAAAAATAATAAAACAGAAACCTGATTGTTCTCCCCTAAATAAAGGGAAGGTGCGGATAATTCTGCGCCTTCCCTTGCAAAATCAAAGAAAGATAAGGGTATAACCAATGCTGAAATACATACTAAAACGCTTGCTGCAGTCCGTATTTACCCTTTTTATAATAGCAACTGTAGTGTTCCTGCTCATGCGCCTTATGCCGGAATCCGGCTATTTCGGTGAAGAGTTCGATAAAATGGACCCTGAGCAGATAGAAGCCTCCCTCAAGGCAATGGGCCTGCGCGATCCCATACCCGTTCAGCTCATGCGCTTCTATACGTCCATACTGAAGGGCGACTTCGGCAAATCCATAGTTTTTCGTCCCAACGTGGACGTAATGAAAATAATAAAGCAGAAAGTTCCATATTCGCTCCCGTTCGGCCTTGCGTCCGTTGCGATAGGCTTGGTAGTCGGCATATCGATAGGCGTGCTTATGGCCCGTTTCAAGCATCAGGTGCCGGACATGCTGGGAAACGCATATGTGGTCATAATAAACGCCGTGCCCGCCGCGGTGTACTATCTGTTTATTCAGATATACATATCCGATCTTCTCAAACTGCCTATTCTTTACGATGCCGATAAGCCCATAAGCTGGATACTGCCGGCCGTAAGCATGTCCCTCAGCGGAATTGCGTATTACGCCATGTGGATGCGGCGCTATATGCTCGACCAGATGACAAAGGATTACATAAGCTTTGCCCGCGCAAAAGGCCTTTCCAACAAAAAGCTGATGGTGCGCCACGTTGTGCGCAACGCCTTCGTGCCCATAGCGCAGTATCTGCCCGCAAGCGTGCTCATGACAATATCCGGTTCAATATATGTTGAATCGCTGTTTTCCATCCCGGGCATGGGCGGTCTGCTTATAGCCGCTATACAGCGCCAGGATAACCCGCTTGTTCAGGCGCTGGTGCTTATCTATTCAAGCATAGGCATACTGGGCCTGCTGCTTGGCGATCTTCTCATGGCGCTGTGCGATCCGCGCATAAAGCTCGGCAGGAAAGGAGGAGCAAACTGATGAAAAAGGTAACCAAGCTTGAAAAAAGCATAGAGGAGCAGATAGCCCAATACGGCGAAAAGCTGCTTTTTTCCGAAGCCGAATATAACCGCGACAAAGCTGAAGACGGCGGCTATTCAAACTATTCATATTGGCGTTCCACATGGAGATCGTTCACCAAGAATAAGGTTGCCATGTTCTTCATGTACCTGCTCATAGCGGTGTTGCTGTTCACCATAATACAGCCCATGCTGCCCAACCAGAAGGACCCCAACGAAATATTCTGGGTCGGTACCGCGCCCGATATGAACCACCGGCCGGATTCCGAATTCTGGTTCGGCACCAATTCAACCGGTCAGGACCTTTGGTCCAGAATATGGCACGGCACGCGCACAAGCCTGCTGATAGGCATTGTTGTTGGCTTCTGCAACGCGTTCATAGGCATACTTATAGGCGCGCTTTGGGGATACGTCCGCGGGCTTGACAGATTCCTTACGGAAGTTTATAACGTGCTGCACAATATTCCCAACAGCATCGTGCTTATATTGGTATCCTATATACTCAAACCCGGCGTTGGAACAATGATATTCGCCATGTGCGTAATGGGCTGGCTGCCCATGTGCCGCTTTGTGCGCAACCAGATAGTTATAATAAGGGACCAGGAATACAATCTTGCTTCCCGCTGCCTCGGCACGCCCACGTTCCGCATGATAACCAAAAACCTGCTGCCCTATCTTGTCAGCGTTATAATGCTGCGCATAGCTTTGGCAATTCCCGCCGCCATCGGCAGCGAGGTTTTTCTTACCTATATCGGCCTTGGGCTTCCGGTAAGCATACCGTCGCTGGGTAACCTTATAAACGAAGGCAGAATAGTTATGATGAGCGCCAGCTCGCGCTATCAGATAATATTCCCCTCAATAGTGCTTTCGGCTATAACAATCTCCTTCTATGTAATAGGCAATTCGTTTTCCGATGCTGCCGACCCGAAGAACCATATATAAGGAGGGATAGAGCATGTCAGTAGATTACAGCGAAAAAATACTTACGGTAAAAGATCTTGAGGTGCAGTTCAACCTCAGAGGGCAGGTGCTCACCGCCATACGCGGCATATCGCTCGACGTCTATAAAGGCGAAAGCCTTGCAATAGTGGGCGAATCCGGCTCCGGCAAATCCGTCTTTACAAAAACGTTCATGGGAATGCTGGATAAAAACGGCAAGGTTACAAACGGTGAAATACTCTATAAAGGCATGGATCTTGCCAAATTCAGCAACGAAAAAGACTGGCTTAAAATAAGGGGCAAGGAGGTTGCCATGGTGTTTCAGGACCCCATGACAAGCCTTAACCCGCTCAAAACCGTCGGCAAGCAAATTCAGGAAGCACTGGAGCTGCATCAAAATCTGCATGGCCGTGCGGCGCGCGAAAGAACAATAGAAATACTTTCGGACGTTGGAATAACCGAGCCCGAAAGGCGATATAAGCAGTATCCGCATGAATTCTCCGGCGGAATGCGCCAGCGTGCCGTAATAGCCACGGCAATAGCCTGCAACCCAAACATTCTTATTTGCGACGAACCCACAACCGCGCTGGACGTTACCATACAGGCGCAGATAATAGAGCTGCTTGAACAGCTGCAAAAGAAATACCGCCTGACGATAATATATATTACGCACGACCTTGGCGTGGTTGCAAAGGTTGCGGACAGAATAGCCGTTATGTACGCCGGCGACATAATAGAAATCGGCCTTTGCAACGAAATATTCTATAATCCTCAGCATCCTTACACATGGGCGCTGCTTTCGAGCCTGCCGCAGCTGGGCATAAAGGGCGAACCGCTTTATTCAATACAGGGCACGCCGCCGAACCTTTTCAAAGAAATAAAAGGCGATGCCTTCGCTCCGCGCAACCCGCGGGCGTTGAACATAGATTATGTCATTCGCCCGCCGTATTTTGAAGTATCCCCCACGCATTACGCAAAAACATGGCTGCTTGATCCCCGTTCGCCCAAAATAGAACCACCGGCGATAATCCAGCGGCTAAGGGACAGATGGAAGGAGGCCAACCCCAATGTGTGAAACACGGGAAAAACTGCTTGAAGTCAAAGACCTTCATGTTGAATTCGGCAAAGGCCGCAAAAAGTTCGAAGCTATAAAGGGCGTAAGTTTCGACATATATAAGGGCGAAACATTCGGCCTGGTTGGCGAGTCCGGTTCCGGCAAAACCACCATAGGCCGCGCCATAATCCGCATAAATCCCGTTTCTTCGGGCGAAATACTCTTTAAGGGTAAGCGCATAAGCGGCAAAATAGACAAGGAAACACACAAGGATATAGTCAAAAAGATACAGATGATCTTTCAGGACCCTATGGCCTCGCTCAACGAGCGTGCAAAGGTGGACTATATTGTTTCCGAAGGATTATATAACATAGGCGGCTTCTCTTCGGAAGAGGAAAGGCAGCTGAAGGTTAAGAAGGCCATGTTGGACGTTGGGCTTCCGCCCGAATTTGCAACGCGCTTCCCGCACGAGTTTTCCGGCGGTCAACGCCAGCGCATAGGCATTGCGCGCGTGCTTGTTATGCATCCGGAGCTGATAATTGCGGATGAGCCGATAAGCGCTCTGGACGTTTCCATAAGGGCGCAGGTGCTCAATCTGCTTTCCGATCTGCAAAAGGAATACGGCCTGACGTATCTTTTCATAGCGCACGATCTTTCCATAATGCGCTTCATAACCAACCGCCTTGCCGTTATACACAAGGGCCGCATAGTGGAGCTTTCCGAAACGGAAAAACTGTTTGCTCACCCGCTGCATCCTTACACAAAATCGCTGCTTTCCGCAATACCCCAACCCGACCCGCTGAGCGAAAAGGGCAAAAGGACGCTGCCTTACGACCCATCCTGCCACGATTATTCCGTAGACAAACCGGAATGGCTGGAACTTGAGGACGGTCACTTTGTGCTTGCAAACAATAAAGAAGCCGAGCAATACAGAAAGGAGCTTGCAAACTGAGCATGAAACACATTATTTCAAAATCCTGCGCCGATGCGCAGGCATATATAGTCCCATTCAGGGCCGGCAGCCCCCGCGGCGTAAGCATAGCGCCGGAGATAGACGCGGCCATTGACTTGGCCATAAACGGAAGCTTTGGCGGCAATTTTGGTGAAACATACGCAATGACCCTTCCCGTGGGAGATAAGCTTACAAGCATAATACTGCTTGGCCTTGGTGCGGACAAGCTGAGCGTGAGAGATATCCACACCAAAGCGGCGCAGGCATTTAAGCAGGCTAAGCAGCTTGGCGCAAAGCACGTTGCCGTAATGCTCGATCAGGTAAGCGAATTGAGCGAATCGGCTGAGCTTTTCGGCGCATTGGCAAGGCTGCCGCAGTTGGTGGGATATACAAACAGCGGGCTTAAATCTAATCCCGAAAACAAAAACTTCGAGCAGATAACGTTCGTTACCGCCGCAGACGGCCTCGACGCCACCCTGAGCGAAGCGGTTGCAACCGCCCGCGGCACAATAATCGCGCGCAGGCTATGCAACCTAAGGTCAAACGAGCAAACGCCGCAGTCTTTGGCGGAGGATGCAGCAGCGCTCGGCGAGGAGTACGGCTTCGATGTGCAGCTGTTCGACAAAGCCGCCATAGAAGAACTGGGCATGGAAAGCTTCCTTTCCGTGGCCCGCGGCGCGCACAACACCCCGCCTGTGCTTATCGTGATGCGCTATCTTAACGGCGGCGACTCGCCGCGCATCGGCCTTGTGGGCAAGGGCATAGTGTACGACAGCGGCGGTTACAGCATAAAAACCACGCCCGGCATGAAGAATATGTTTGACGATATGGGCGGCGCGGCCGCGGTGATAGGCGCAATGACCGCCGTTGCGGATCAGAAGCTAAAGGCTAATGTGATAGGCGTTATTGCCGCATGCGAAAATAAGATCGCTGCGGATGCTTACGTCCCCGGGGATATAATAGGCTCCATGAGCGGCAAAACGATAGAGGTCATAAGCGCGGATGCGGAGGGCAGGCTTACCCTTGCGGATGCGGTAACGTATATACAGCGCAAGGAAAACTGCCGATTCGTTGCCGACATTGCCACTCTTACCGGCAGCGCGAAAACCGCCGTCGGCAAATACAGCGCCGCCGTGCTGACAAACAACGAAGAACTGTATGCTTCCGCGCGGGAAGCCTCGCGCCTGTCCGCCGAAAAGATATGGCGGCTGGATAACGACCGTGAAATGCTGCCGTGCATAAAAACGCCCGTGGCGGATTTGAAAAACGCCGGCAACGCAACGGTGGACGGCGGGGGATGTATGCTGGGCGGAATGTTCGTGGGCGAATTTATAGAAAACGATACTCCCTGGATACATATAGACATGGCTCCCGTAAACTTCCGCACGGAGCCGCCGGCATATTGCGCTTACGGCGCAACGGGCTACGGCGCTTCATTGCTGTACCATTTGGTGAAGCAGCTTAAAAGCAACGCATAAGGAGGGCATCAGCATGAAACCGCGTATAGGAATAATGAGCAGGTACCTTGCCAAGGACAACCGTTTTGTTACCAAAGCCGGCTATATTTATGCCATTTCGGCCGTGGGCGGGCTTCCCATCCAAATACCAATAGCCGATATTGCCGACGTTGATACAATAGCCGACATGGTTGACGGCATAATAATAACCGGCGGCGCTGACGTAACGCCGCTGGTATACGGCGAGCAGCCCGTGCCAGCAATAGGCCCCACATGCAGCGCAAACGACAGGTTTGAAATAGCCCTTATCCATGCCGCGCTTGCAAAGAAAAAGCCCATACTTGGCATTTGCCGCGGTATACAGGTTATAAACGTTGCCTTCGGCGGCACGCTTTATCAGGATATTCCCAGCCAAATGTCCCGCGATATCTGCCATAATCAGGGCGCCGCCGGAACCGAGCGCACGCACAGCGTGGCCGTTGAGCCCGGCAGCTATATGCACGGCATAGCCAAATGCGATACCGTACTTGTCAACAGTTTTCATCATCAGGCGCTCAATAC
>CAVDFM010000004.1:14375-25340 GCA_963608365.1 bacterium
CAATACCATAGGCGACGGGCTGAAGGTAAGCGCGCGTGCAATGGACGGCGTTGTCGAGGCCGTTGAAAATGCAGATGGTTCAGTGTTCGCCGTGCAATGGCATCCCGAATTGCTGTATACCGAAAATCCGGAGCACCGTGCCATATTCGAAACATTCGTAAACAGGTGCGCCGCCAAATAGCGCCGCAATATAGACAGATATTCACGCTAACACTGTTCGCAGGGCCCACCCCATATCATCAGGTGCGGGCCCTGCGGCATTTCACGCTCCCCTATTCGTACATCACACGCCGTTAAGCAGCCGCTTTCGCTCCTTCCAGTCCGGCATCATCGCTGCAAGGAAATCATAGAATTGCTTTGAGTGGTTTGGATATATAAGGTGGCACAGCTCATGCAACGCCACATACTCAACGGCCCCTCTCGGCGCCGCGAGCAGACGCTTATTCAGCGTGACTATGCCCCTTTTCACATGGCATGTGCCCCAGCGCGATTTCATGTCCCTTATGCGAAGCTGCGGCCTTTCAACGCCGTATTTTTCAAACGGCGGATACAACTCGTCCAGCATTTCGCCGAATACGACCCGGCATTGCCCGTTTATGAAGTTATCGATCAGGCGGCTTTTTCTGCCTAAATCATTAACATCCTTTACCGCCAGGTGAATATATCCTCCGTCAATCGATACGGATTCCTTCTCCGCACGACATACCTGCAAAATATATTCCTGTCCCAGAATCATGATCTTTTCCCCGCTCATGTATTGCTCCGGCTGCTGTTCGCGCTGCGCTGCTTTTTTGAATTTGTCCTGCGCATTTGCAATAAGCGCCGCCTTATCGCATACGAACCTGTCAACTTCTTTATCGCTTATAAAATCATTTGCCGAAACGTATATGCCGCCGTCCCTGCGTATTCTCAAATTCATGTTTTTGACTTTCTTGCGTTCCAGCGTATAAATAAATTCTCTGCCATCGACAAAGACCGTTCTGACAGTAGTGTTCCTCATGCTAAAAATCCCCAATAAGTAAGCCATTCAGGCCATATTTCGACTTTTAGTTTAGCACGTCGTACGGCGCATGGCAATTAAATTCAGCTTTTTCTTATTCATAATTTATGCATAATCCATAAACCTCCATATTGACATAACCGATACAAAGGTGATAATATAGGGAAAAATTCGTGTAGGTTGTACGGACAACCGATTATGTAGTTGTTCTTAATTGCAGTCAACCGTAAGCTGATTTAATCGCAACCGTGGTTAACTGCACAACCGAACAAATAAGAATAACAACAGCGAAAGGTTAAGGCGATGATTCTAATTCAGAACACGGTGAAGCAGGTCGCATTCGGCAATAGCTCGTCCTATCAAAACGGACTGCTTACCGTTTCCAAAGAAGAGCTGTCCGCAGCGGCGCTCAAAAATACCGATGGGAAATATGCCTTTGATATCGACGTATGCTATCCCGGCGAAAGGACGCGCATCGTTCATATTACCGATGCCATTAAGCCTTCCTATAAGCCGGACGCGGCCGCTTTCCCGGGCTGGACAGAAGGTGAAAACAAATGCGGACAGGGCGAAACCGTTCAGCTTGAAAATCTCTGCCTGCTGCAAACGTTTGCATATCCCGGCATTCAGGAAGGCATAGTAGATATGTCCGGCGAGGGGGCGAAGTATTCGCTCTTCTCCAAAAAAATCAATCTGGTAATGTCCGTAAAGCTGCTCGATACGGCTATCGAAAAGCCCGTTTTGGCAAAGGACCTTGTAAGGATGCAGACGCAGGCCGCGGAATACCTTGCATCCATCGCCAAGGATGCCTGCGAAAAGAAGGTTGAAATAAACAATCCGCAGCCGTCCTCTCTGCCCCGCGTTGGCTATGCCTATTTTGTGCAGGCGCAGGGACCTCTCCGCAACGTGTTCATGTATGGCAAGGAATGCATCAACATGAAGGCGACCTATCTTTCCCCTGCGGAGATTATTGACGGCGCGCTCGTAAGCGGCAATTACATAATCGCCTGCCAGAAAAACCCCACCATTTATCATCAGGAAAACCCCGTTATACGCTACGGCATCGCCAATTCCGGCAAGGAAATGGACTTTGTGGGCGCGATATGCGCAACCGAAAGCAACCTGCTGGACGGCAAGCGCGAATCCGCCGCCAGCATAACCCAAAAGGCGCTTGAGCTGCACTGCGACGGCATGATAATCACGCAGGAAGGCGGCGGCCATGCCGACGTTGACTTGATATTCACCAACGATGCCCTGACCGACGCGGGCATACGCACCGTTGTTATAGCCAACGAGATAGCTGGTCCCGACGGAATACTTCCCCCGCTGGTGTCCTTCTCCTCCAAGGTGGATGCGACCATATCCACCGGCAATAACGACCAGGTGATAGAGCTTGACGCAATGGATAAGTCCATCGGCGGCGACGCCATTTCAAACGGCGCGCATAACGCCACGGATGGATTCAAAACGCCTTTGGGCATTATGTACACGGCTACCAATCAGCTGGGCGTAAGCAACATGACCACAAAGGCCTATTAAGGAGACGAGCATGGCAAAGTACAGAGTTGTTCATTACATAAATCAGTTCTATGCCGGCATCGGCGGCGAGGAGCAGGCGGATACCGGACTGTTCTGCGAAGAAGGCCCCAAGGGCCCGGGCATGGCGTTCAAAGGCGCGCTCGGCCCCGATTTTGAAATCGTTGCGACAATTTACTGCGGCGATAACTACGCCGTTGACCATACCGAGCAGGTGATGCCCGAAATAATCGAAACCATCCGTAAATATAATCCGGATCTGGTCATCGCGGGTCCCGCGTTCAACGCCGGGCGTTACGGCCCCATGTGCGGAGCGGTAGCCAAAGCCGCGAATGAGGCGGGCTTCCTTTCCGTGACCGGAATGTATGAAGAAAACCCGGGCGTGGAAATGTACAGCAAGTACACCTACATCATAAAGACCGCCAATTCCGCCGCAGGCATGCGCAAGGCTGTTCCCGCAATGGCGGCGCTCTGCAAAAAGCTTGTGGCAGGCGAAGAAGTAAGCCCCGATGCGGACGGCTACTTCAAGCGCGGCAAGAAGAACGTTTTCGTTGATAAAAACGGCGCAGAACGCGCCTTTGAAATGCTTATAGCCAAGCTGAAGGGCGAGCCTGTTGTTCAGGAAATAGAAATGCCGCCCTTTGAAGCGGTTGAGCCGGCGGCGCCCATAAAAGACATGAAACATGCCAAGCTTGCGCTTGTGACGGACGCGGGCCTTACGGACAAAACAAACAGCTTCCGTTTGGAATCCTCCCGCGCGTCCAAGTATGTTGCCCTGAGCATCGCCGGAATGGACAGCCTTTCCGCCGACGATTTCAGCGCCAACCATGGCGGTTACGACAACACGCAGGCCAACCGAAACCCCAATGTGATAGTCCCGCTGGATGTCGTTCGTTCCTTCCAGAAGGCCGGTGCCTTTGCCGAGTTGGAAGATACTATCTATTCCACAACCGGCAACGGCACCAGCCTAAAAAATGCCCAGTCCTTCGGCGCGGAAATCGCCAACAGGCTGCTGGCAGCGCATGTGAACGGCGTGATACTTACATCGACCTGAGGAACCAGCACGCGTTGCGGTGCAATGCTCGTAAAAGAAATTGAACGTGTTGGTATCCCCGCGGTGCAGATATGCACCATACTGCCGATTGCGCAGACAGTCGGCGCAAACAGAATAGTGCGCGCGATAGCCATTCCAACGCCCGTCGGCGCGCCCAACCTTCCCGCGGAGGAAGAAAAAGCTTTACGCGAATCGATCGTTTCCAAGGCTTTGCGCGCCCTTGAAACAGAGGTCAACGGCCAGCTTACGATCGAATAAAGCAAACGGTTACAGATTATTTTGTGTGCTATGAGCCTGATGGCACGATTTTATAAAAAATAGGAGGTCACATATGAACAAAAAATCAGTAGCAAAACTTCTGTCCGGTCCGGTTCTGTTTGCGCTTTGCATGCTGCTTATACCGGAAAGCGTTCTGCCGTTCGCCGTTCGCGGAACGCTGGGCCTGTTCCTTTGGATGTCCGCATGGTGGATTACCATTCCCGTGGGCGTGGCAGTTACGGCGTTCCTTCCGATAGTCGTCTGCTCCATATTCGGCATTGTTCCCGTTAAAGAAGTTATTCCGCAGTATTTTACCGATCTGGTAGTATTGCTTCTCGGCGCGGATATCCTTACCAAGTCCTGGGAAACCACCGGACTCAATAAGAGGATTGCGCTGTTCGTGCTCCGTTTGGTCGGCCCTTCGATGAAATCACAGCTTATCATGTGGTTCGTCGGCTCCACCATAATGAGCATTTTCCTGCCCAACGTTGTTGTTGCAGCATGCCTTATGCCTATCGCAATTTCCATGCTAAACGCCGTTGGCAATAATGACGCTTCCAAATCTACCGCCGCGGCCAACATTTTCCTAGCTGTTGCATGGGGCTCGGGTCTTGGTGGCTTTGGTTCTCCGCTCGGCGGCGGCATGAATCTGATTATAATCAATCAGGTTCAGGAACTTACCGGTCAGGAATTCATGTACACCACTTGGGTAAAGCTGATGCTCCCCATCCTGATCGTTTTGACTATAGTAGATGTTATCTACATGTGCCTGATGAAGTCCGATATGAAATCCCTGCCCGGCGCAAAGGATTACTTCGTTGAAGAATACAAGAAGCTGGGCAAGATGAGCAAAGAGGAAACCCTCTCCCTCTGGCTCTTCGTTATCCCCGTCGTATTGGCCTTCACCCGCGAACTTTGGAAGGGCATAATACCCGCGTGGACCGCGTCCTATGTATTCCTGCCCTTCGCCGTACTTTCCTTCTGCCTGCCCGGCTCCTGCAACGGCAGACTCATCACCTGGAAATGGGCGCAGCCCAAAATCTCCTGGGGTCTGTTCTACACCCTCGCCGGCGGCCTTGCGCTGGGTAAGGTAGTTGTTTCCTCCGGCTCTTCCGCCATGATAGCCGAATTCGTGCAGAATTCCGGCATCACCAGCACGTCCGTACTGTGCATACTGTTCATAATACTCGGCTCCGTACTGGCGAACATCTCCTCCAACAACTCCGCCTGCGCAATAGTTACCCCGCTGGTAGTTTCCGTAATGTCCGCGCTTGGCGAAAACCCCATACCGTATCTGTTCATGGCGGCCGTAGGCGGCAACCTTGCGTATCTGCTGCCCAGCGCCACTAGGGCCGTTGCGGTAGATGCCGGCGTTGAGCCTTCCTACATGCTCAAGAAGGGCGCCCTTATCAACATTATAACCCTTGTGGTTGCCTGCGTGTGCGCGCTGATCTGCCTGAAGATCCCCATGTACATCAACTGGTAACCCTGTCATCAGGCTACATTTCATAAGGAAATAGGTATCGGACAGTGCAAAATCTGTTCGATACCTCCTTTTGCTACTGAATAGTATATTTGAGGAGGCAATATGTTCCTGCTGTTTTTACTCATTCCGCTGCTTGCGTCCACCATCGGCTCCATCGTGGGCGCCGGCGGCGGCGTTATAATAAAGCCCGTGCTCGATATGCTTGGCGTTATGCCGGTTAAGACGCTCAGCTTCTGCTCCGGCTGCGCGGTGCTTTCCATGTCCGTAGCGTCGCTCATCCGCGGCCGCAACGACGACGTTAAGCTTGACCTGAAGGCCAGCACCTCCCTTGCCACCGGCGCGGTGTTCGGCGGCATCATCGGCAAGGATCTTCTTGAGCTTACGGCGAACGCATTTGAAAACGAGTCTATGCTCGGCGCAATGCAGTCCATACTGCTCGCCGTCACAATGGTCATTGTTATCATATATATATGTATAAAGTCCAAAGTGCGCTCCATGAACATAAAGAGCGCGCTTGTGAGCGTTGTGATAGGTTTGCTGCTCGGCGCAATATCAAGCTATGTCGGCATAGGCGGCGGCCCGCTCAACGTTGCGGTTCTGTTCTTCTTCTTTGGCATGGATGCCAAAACCGCGGCGAAGAATTCCATATTCATAATAGTATTCTCCCAGCTTGCAAGCATTTTCATGAGCCTGTTCACCCACACGGTGCCTGAGTTTTCGTGGTTCTATCTTATACTCATGTCCGCCGGCGGAATACTGGGCGCAATACTGGGCAATATGATATCAAAGCGCATAGACAACCGCGCCGTAGAGTTCCTGCTCAAGCTGCTCACTTTATTTGTGGCGATTATTTCTGTTATAAACGCCATAAACTATTTGACTTGACAGCTTGCAAATTTAATAAGGAATGTATAGAATATACTTAAAGTGTTTTTACAGGATATGTCAGCGTATCCTGCAAACCGACATCAATCGCTTTGAGGTATTACTATGCAGCTTAACCATTCCAGCCCCACGCCGCTGTATTATCAGCTGCGCCAAATGATACGCAACAATATTGTGGACGGCGTTTGGCAGGACGGCATGATGCTCCCTTCCGAAACGCAGCTTGCAAACGAGCTGAAGCTGAGCCGCCAAACGGTGAAGCAGGCTTACGACGGGCTGGTGCAGGAAGGCCTTGTCAGCCGGAAGCGCGGCAAAGGCACCTATGTAACATATAGGCAGGCCGAGTTCAACATTATGCAGGAGCCGAACTTCTATCAGCAGATGGACGACGAACGGGCCATTCAGCTTGCCAAGCTCATCGAAAAGGGCTTCGTTAAGGCGGATGCGCACGTTGCCAAGCGGCTGCGGCTGAATGTTGGCGACGAGGTTGCGTATTTCAAGCGGGTTCGCTATATCAACGACCTTGCAAGCTTAATCCAAACCGTTTATATAAAAAAGGAATATGCGGGGGATCTGCTGAACATTGATTCATCCGCCATCTCATGGCACAAATATGTTGAGGATTATAACCACATTTACCTCAACCTGTTTGAAATGATAATCAACGCCATAGATCTTGACCCATACGAATGCGATCTGCTTGAGGTTGGGCACAGCACGCCGGGCTTCAGGTTCATGACAACGTATTGGCACGATGACGACCCGATCGTTTATAACGACCGCGTTTTCCGGGGGGACGCCGTGCACCTTGCGCTGCGCTTCAGCTACGATAGGGAGAACAACACCACCAAATATAACGAGTTCGGCATACTTCGCCAAACAGACGAGGATTAACAGAATATTATTATGATGTAGGCGGCTGTGCAAACGGTCGCCTTTTTTGCCCATTCTGTAAATAAACCCGCTATATTCTTGCACATTTTACATAATTAGACTACAATATAGGGTGATGTTTTATGCCCGAACGGGCAGAAAGAGGAAAAATGGCAAACGATAAGTATTCCGGAAGCTATAACGCAGGCCCCCAGCTTCCGTCATATATGAAAAAGAATGTGACCACAGCCAAGCGCACAACGCAAGCTACGGCCACGCGAAGCACGGCGAAAAGCGGCGCTTCATCGGCGCGCACCTCCGCCGCGGCAAAGCGAACGACCACGGCACACAGCACCGCAACGCGAAGCACAACGAGCCGTTCCTCCGCAAGGAGCAGCGCGGCGCACAGTTCTTCTACCCGCAGCAGCGCGACGCATAGCACCGCGGCACGCAGCAGCTCCGCGCACAGTACGGCAGCCAAGGCGAATACCCGGCGCACGGCGAATCAGGCGCAGCATAAGAAGCACAAAAAGAAAAAGTCCGGCAGCGGCGCGC
Organism: bacterium; assembly: GCA_963608365.1. Lineage (GTDB taxonomy): Bacteria > Bacillota > Clostridia > Christensenellales > CAG-138 > Phil1. The sequence goes on from CAVDFM010000004.1 coordinate 22,023, forward strand.
TCAAATGGATCGCGCTGGCAGCGGCGGCGCTTATATGCGTAATAATAATAGTGTCCATAGCAAACAGCGGCGGCGCGGACGCCGTTGCGGACATGGATAAGCTGATGCAGACCGGCAAGCGCTTCAAGGCTGGCGTTAAGCTGATAGGCGTGGACGTGAGCGGCATGACGCCGGAGGAGGCGACGGGCCTTGTTAAGAACGCAGCGGAAAAGAAGCTGAAAACCGTTGCGGTGACAATAAGCAGCGGCGAAAACAGCTGGACGCTCGACGCCGCCGCGATGGGCATGGGGTACGACATTGCGGACGCTTTGGCGGACGGGCTGAACTTCGGCCGCGGCGCGGACGACAACACCGTTGTTATAACCGGCGGGGGCGTTGGCGAGTTTGATGCAAAGTATACATGGGACAGGGAAAAGATAATATCCGCCCTTACCGCCATGAGCCAAAGCATAAATACGGAAGCTACCGCCGCCTACGCGGAACCCGTTACCGATTGGTCTAAGGAGGAGCGCTTCATTTACCATACAGGCGAGGAAGGCATTACCCTTAACGAGGAAGCCACCGCAGACGCAATAGAGAAAGCCCTTGAGCAGGGCGATTTTGAATGCACCGTTGAGGCCACGGTAAACGCCGTGCTGCCCGGCGGCAATATAGACGACCTTAAAGCCGCGACCGCATTCATATCCAGCTACACCACCAAATTCTCCGCCCGTAAGGACGACGAGGTAAAGCAGAACCGCAAATTCAATATCCAGAAGGCGGCGGACATAATAAACGGCAACACCATCCAGCCCGGCGAGGAATGGAGCTTCAATACGGTTGTCGGCCCGCGCACATACGAGCTTGGCTGGAAGGGCGCAAACGGCATAAGCGGCGGCAAGGAATATACCATTCAGGCCGGCGGCGGCATATGCCAGGTATCTACAACGCTTTACAATGCGCTGCTTTGTGCCAACATGGAAATTGTTGACCGCCGCGCGCATACAATACCTTCGGACTACGTTCCCGTAGGGCTTGACGCAACAGTGGATACCCGCGGCATAGACTTCGTTTGGAAGAACGATACGGATATGCCCGTGTATATATTCGCCAGGGTGGAAAACGTAGAGGGCAGCTCCAGCCGCCATACCATAACCGTTTATGTTTACGGCAAGCCTCTGCCCGAAGGCGTAACATATCAGTCAAGAAACGAAATAATAGAGGAACGCTCCCGCCAGGACGAGGCGATATATACAAACGATGCTTCCATACCCACGGGTTATCAGCTTGAGCGCGTGCAGGGGCATAAGTATTACGTTGCCGAGGCGTATCAGGACAAGTATGTGGATGGCAAGCTGGCTGAAAGCAAGCTGCTCTATACCGATAAATATAAGGGCAACCCGCCGGAGGTTTCGATAGGCACGGGCGCGCCGCTCGCAGCGGGGCAGAAGCCCGATGAATCCTGGCAGCCTTACGGCACGGCGCTCAAGGACGCGAATTGACAAATTTCCGTGGCATTACCTGCCATTTGCTTGACAAAGGGGTGCCGTGCGGGGATAATAAAACAAACATAAAATAATATCAGGAGGACAAAATTATGGGCATAATCAAGGCCTTGACCGGCGCGGTAGGCGGCGGATTGGCGGATAGCTGGCTTGAGGTTATCGAGTCCGCTCCCATGGGAGACAACACCGTTTTCACCCGCGGCATAAAGGTGCGCAAGGGCGACAGCCGCAACCAGAACACCAAGGGCACTGCGGACACCGTGTCCAACGGCTCCATAATCCATGTTTACGATAATCAGTTCATGATGCTTGTAGACGGCGGCAAGGTGGTGGACTACACCGCGGAGCCCGGCTACTTCAAGGTGGACAATTCCTCCATGCCGAGCCTTTTCAACGGCCAGTTCGGCGATTCGCTCAAGGAAACCTTCGGCCGCATAAAGTACGGCGGAACGCCTTCCTCCAGCCAGAAGGTATTCTTCATCAATCTTCAGGAGATAAAGGGCATAAAGTTCGGCACCCGCACGCCCATCAACTATTTCGACTGCTTCTATAATTCCGAACTCTTCCTGCGCGCGCACGGCACCTATTCCATAAAGGTCACCGAACCGCTTAAGTTCTATGCCGAGGCCATTCCCCGCAACGCGGAGACCGTGGACATAAACGACATAAACGAGCAGTACCTTAACGAGTTCCTTGAGGCTCTTCAGGCCGCCATCAACCAGATGAGCGCCGACGGCACGCGCATAAGCTTCGTAACCAGCAAGGCGCGCGAGCTTTCCAAGTACATGGCGAACGTGCTGGACGAAGAATGGAACCAGAGCCGCGGCATGCAGATACAGTCCGTGGGTATCGGCTCCCTGTCCTATGACGAAGAGAGCCAGAAGCTCATCAACATGCGCAATCAGGGCGCAATGCTGTCCGATCCCAGCGTGCGCGAAGGTTACGTTCAGGGCGCAATGGCGCGCGGCGTGGAAGCCGCCGGCAGCAACACCGCCGGCGCGGGCGCAGCGTTCATGGGCGTTGGCCTGGGCATGAATGCCGCGGGCAACATGGCAGGCGCGTTCTCCGCCGCCAATCAGCAGCAGATGCAGTATCAGCAGCAGCAACAGGCGCAGCAGCAGGCCCAGCAGGGCGGCTGGAAATGCTCCTGCGGCGCGACCAACGGCGACAATATGGCCTTCTGCCCCAACTGCGGCAGCAAAAAGCCCGCCGAAGCCGCCGCCAAGTCCGCTTTCTGCCCCAACTGCGGCGCAAAGCTGGCAGACGGCGCAAAGTTCTGCACCGAGTGCGGCACCAAGCTCAACTAAGTTTATACGCAAAGGGGATGGCAACGCGCCGTCCCCCTTTCTTTTTCCGCACTAAATTTGCATATCCGCAAAAAAACTCTTTACAAACCCGCCCGCATACGCTATAATATATCTTGCGCAATGGAAAGCGCGCCGCATATGGGGCTTTAGCGAAGTTGGCTATCGCGCTACACTGGCAGTGTAGAGATCACCGGTTCGAATCCGGTAAGCTCCACCACACTTTATAAATCCGAACTTGATTCCGATAGGAAATGGGTTCGGATTTGTTATTATATAGAAAAAGATCGCGCCGCACGCTGTCCTCCTTGTATTCCTCTTTATTTTTTGATAGACTGATTGAACACATGATTTATGAAAGGATGGAGCATGGGCAGGACCAGGAGGCGGAAGCTGATAATAGGCATTGCCGTTGCCGCGCTGATAATATGCGCCGTTTTTTTGCGCGCCGTTACGCAGGGGCGCAGGGATACGCCGTATTTTCTGCCTTTATCGCTCCTGCGCAGCCTTATTTATATCGGCCTTATGGC
>CAVDFM010000004.1:25350-28730 GCA_963608365.1 bacterium
CAGACGCAGGTCCGCCGCTATCTTACGGCCTTAAGCTTGCTTTGCGTTTTCTGGCTTTCCATACGCACGGTAAAATACTTTTTCGTTTCGGGCGCAGACGCCGTGCGCTATCTTTGGTACCTTTATTATTTTCCCATGCTGTTCATTCCGCTGCTGTGCGTATTCGTTGCGTTTTCGCTCTGGAAGCCTGAAAATTACCGCCTGCCCGGGTTGACTTCATTGCTGTATATCCCAACCATAGCGCTGCTCATTCTTGTGCTTACGAACGACCTTCATCAGCTTGTTTTCGCTTTCCCCAAGGATGCTGCTGTTTGGGCGGATACCAACCATACCTACGGCCCGGGGTATTTTGCCGTTATGGGCTTCATAGCGCTTGGTATGGGCACGGCTATAATCACAATGCTGCTCAAGTGCCGCGTACCGAGAAGCCATGCCATGCTGTGGCTGCCGTTTGTCCCGGTTGGGTTGGCCGCGCTGTACACGGTTCTTTATGTTGCGGGCTTTGGGTGGCTGCGCGATATTGCGGGCGATATGACGGTTGTGCAATGCCTGCTGCTGTCCGCCGGAATTGAGTGCTGCACGCATTGCGGACTGATACAGTCAAACGAAGGCTATCTTTCCATGTTTGAAGCCACTACCATACGCGCGGAAATAACGGACGAAAACTGCGGTATACAGTGCGCCTCCGCCTCGTCCACCGTTACCGATATTGATACGCTGCGCCGTGCCGCGAAGGGCACCGTTCGCCTTGATAAAAACACATTGCTCAAAAGCAGCCCCATTCGCGGCGGCTTCGTATTCTGGCAGGAGGATATTTCCGCCGTGCAGAATGCGCTTGACGAACTGCTTATCGTTCAGGAAGAACTGCGCGACACAGGCGATATATTGAAAGAGGAAATGGCGCAGAAGGCGCGCTACCATAAATTGGTGGAGCAAAACAGGCTGTATGACATGATAGAGCGGCAGTCCGCGCCGCAGCTTAGAAAGCTGCAGGCATTGCTCAACGAGCTCAGCAGCGCGGAGAGTCTTGACGGCAGCCGCGAATTGCTGGGCAAAACGGCCGTGCTTATGACGTATATAAAGCGGCGCAGCAATCTTGTTTTCCTGGCCGCAAGGGAAAAGCTGATAGACGCGGGCGAGCTTTCGCTTTGCCTTAACGAATCGATACAAAGCCTTAAACTGTGCAATGCACACGGCGCGCTTTATATGCAGCTTGAAGGCAGCATTCCCGTAAGCGCGGCCATGAAAATGTATGACCTGTTCGGCATTATAACCGACTGCGCGCTCGGCGCGATTGATACGCTGCTGATATTTATAAACGCAGACGATACGGCGTTTATAATGAACGTCAGCCTGAGTTCAACGGCGGAACTTTACGGCATTGCATCCGCAATGGACGGATTGAACACCGAACGCGACGAGGACGGCATTTGGCACTTTGCGCTGAGAATCAGCAGGGAGGGCGCATGAACTCCATTAAAGAAAGCTTTGATAACCTGCCCATAGCCGTGTGCTTTTTTGACAGCCGCGGCATAGTGCGCCTTGTTAACAGGAGCATGCTGGGCGTTGGCGCAATGCTGCTTGGCAGCGGCATACAAACGCTGAGTGAATTGCGGCAGGCGCTGCAGTCCCCTCCGCGCGGCATTGTGCCGGTGGACTGGATGAACATGATTTTCCGCTTCCCTGACGGGCGGGCGCTGCGCTTTGACGAAAAGCAGATAACCGACAGCGACGGCAACAGCTTCACCGAGGTAATAGCCGCGGACGTTACCGAATTGATAGAAATACAGCGCCGCGTGCGCGAAGAAAATACCCGCCTTGACGAGGCCAATCTTAGGCTTAGGCAGCTTGGCAGCAGCATTGCGGACATAGTGCGCGAAGAAGAGATACTTTCCATGAAGATGCGTGTGCATGACGATCTTGGCTATTCGCTCATATCCGTGCGCAAAGCCTTCTGGCAATGCGACGATGTAGATACGCTGCACGCCCTTTCCGCCCAATGCGCAACCATAATACGCCTGCTCAGCAGCGGCGCAGCTTCGTCGGCAGACCCGATTGACGATGCCGTTGAACGCGCCAAAGCCATAGGCGTGAACGTAACCGCTTACGGAGACGTTCCTACCGATGCGCAGGGACGATATATTGCCGCGCTGGCGCTGCGCGAATGCGCGTCCAACTGCGTGCGCCATGCGGGCGGAGCAAACATATTCCTGAAGGCGGCGCGCGTGGGCAGCATAGCCATATTGACCATAACCAACGACGGCCGTGCGCCGGGCGGCCCGATAACCGAAGGCGGCGGGCTTACGGAACTAAGGCACAGGATAGAAAAAGCGCACGGCACAATGGCCGTTTGCTGCAAGGACAGATTTTCCCTTACCATAACGCTGCCGGAGGAGGAGAACAACATATGATAAATACAATGATAGTTGAAGACCAACCAATGGTAAGATCGCTGCTTGAAAGCTACATTCAGGGCGAGGAAGGCTATGCCCTGTCTGCATCCATACCCGGTGCAAAGGTTGCCGCCGCACTCTGCGAAAAGCAGCAGATAGATTTGATATTGATGGATGTGCAGACAGAGCGCAAGGAAAGCGGAATAACCGCCGCGCAGAAAATAAAGCAGGAACATCCTAACATAAAAATAGTTATAGTAACTTCTCTGATAGATGCCGAGGTACTGCGCCAAGCTAAGGCTTCCGGCGCGGACAGCCTGTGGTACAAGGACAGCGGGCGCGCATCGCTTATGGACGTTGTGCGCCGCACTATGGCAGGCGAACATATTTTTCCGGATGCACCGCCCGTTGTGGACATAGGCACGGCAAAAAGCAGCGAATTCACCGCGGCGGAAATGCGCGTGCTGCGCTGCCTTGTGCAGGGGCTTTCGTATACGGCCACGGCAGAAGCGCTCGGCATAGATTCGCGCACTGTCAAATATCATGTAAGCAACATGCTGCAAAAAACCAACTTTGAAAACAAGCTTCAGCTGGCCGTTGCCGCGATAGAGGCGCGGCTTGCCGCCAATTTTGACGATGAATAAAGCGTAATCGGTAACGGTTTAGACGTACACCAAATCAGGTGTACGTTTTTTTGTGTCCATATGGGCAGGGCGCACCTTAGCGGCAAAGTATATAATCATGACATAAAGGAGGGATGTCATGAGGAGAATCGTGCTTGATATGCAATGCGCAATGTATGCCGACGCTATTTCCCAGGCGTTGGAACGCAGCGACCCGGACTTTTTGATACTGCGCAGCGAATCGCCCAGCGATACGGTATCGCTATGCAGATCAAGCAATGCCTATGCGTTGATAATGGAAGTGACGCAATTTACGCCATGGCGCCTTGAAGAAAGGCTGAAACTGCGCAACGAAGTTAAGCGG
>CAVDFM010000004.1:28740-31826 GCA_963608365.1 bacterium
TGGTATCATGCTGCAAAATAGTTTTGCTTGCGGACGAAAAATCAAACGCCGCACTGGCCGGCGCTGTAAAGCAGGCAAAGAAGGACGGACTTGTGGATAATTTCATATTCGCTTCCGTATCCCCCAGCTATCTTGCCGCCGTGATAGACGCACTGTAACCAAAGTAATTAAAACATTTCTTATTGAAAAGAAGGAGGAGACCCATGAAAAAGAATCTGTTCAGAATTATCTGCACCGTGCTGCTTGCGGCAATGCTGCTGCCGCTGGCCGCCTGCGGAAACAACGCCGCAAACGCCGCTGACAGCGTATACGGCAAGTATATATGCATAGGCGAAGACAGGGACGACGGAGTGTTCCTTGAGCCCGATTTTGATAGCTATGTTGAGCTGAAAAAGGGCGGCAAGGGCTCGATGAACGTTGGATTTGACCTTGAGCTTACATATGAGCTGGACGGCGAAAACTTCACCGGCACATACACGCTTATGGGCATTGATTACAACATCACCGGTACGCTTAAAGACAACGTGCTTGAAGTGATAGACGGCACCCGCAAGAGCCGCTACCTGAAGGAAGGCGCGACCTCGCCCGATTGGGCCAAGAACGGCGCATCCGCTCCTGTCGGCGGCGATGATTTCAGCGCCAATACGCTTGCAGGTGATTATTATATAAGCACCATGATACTCAACAGCCAGGCGCTTGACCACAACGCCGTAATTGCCGCGGGCATGGCGGACAATACCTATATAAAGATAAATTCCGATGATACCGGCGTATATTCTTTCAATGGCGAGGCCGAAAGAACCTTTACTCTTGACACGATGAGCGGCGTTCTCACGTTCGACGGCGGCGCGACGCTGACCTTTGTTGATGAAGGCGAGGGCGTTGTAAGCGTTCTGTATCCCGATCAGAACATGACCGTTTATTTCCAGAAGGAAGGCATTGGCGACAGCACCAACCTGCCCGGCACGTCCTTCCCCACGGGCAATGAAACGATAGAACGCGAGTTCCCCGTAGAAGTTGAAGAAATATACTCCGGCGACTGGGTGGGCAAGAGCAAGTTTTACAGCTGCACCGGCCGTTACGAGGATAATGACGGCGGCTTCTGCCACATAATCGCAAGGATACTTTTCAACGAATACGGCGAATGCACCATATATGCAAAGCTCGGCATATATGACGGCGACGAAATAAACCTGAAGGATCTTTACGTTACCTATAACGAAGCCGATGGCGATATGTATCTGCATGGCGTTATGATGCGCGATCAGGAGCTGACGGACGAAAGCTTCGTAAGCTATGTTGAGGATGAGGACCTGCTTTACATCAACGTGGCAATAGACAACGACGGCAGCACCATGAAGATACTTTCCTGCCTCAAGCCCCTCGGCGCGGACTGGACCGGCGACGAATATCTTGCCCTTGAGGATGAATACGTTCAGAAATACAAGAGCATGACGCTTGAAGAAGTTGCAAACTATATAAACGCGGATATTTCCGGCCTGCCCGAAGCCCCCGCCGCGCATAACAGCGACCCCGGCGACAATGCTCCCACAAACGCTCCCGAACCCGCAGGCGGCTACGGCAAGTCCAACGCTTCCGCGACCGGCGTAGGCGCGCTGGAAGACATGCAGGCGCTGTATAAGCTGGTATACGACAACCGCAGCAATGCCTATCATCTGTTCACCTATGAGCAGGCGCGCGACAAGTTCGGCAGCGACGGTATCCCTTGGCAGGAAACCGACAATACCTGGAACGATAAGGTGCATTCCTATAAATGGGAAGACGGCAACGGCGAATTCCTTTACATCACCTTTGAAATCGAAGGCGACGAGGAATGGTACCTGTCCTGCACATACAGCACCAATGTTAAGAACGGCCTAAACTGATAAAAAGCGAATAAGCAATGCTCCCGTCCTTTATTCAGGGCGGGAGCAATATTGGCATTTGTATAAAAATGGATGGAGGTAACACTAACATGAAGAAAATATTTGCGGTAACGCTTGCGCTCTTTACGCTGCTCAGCTTTGCCGCGTGCAGCAGCGGCGGCGACAGCAGCGCCGAAGTGAAGGCCATGCAGATGCAGCTTGAACAGATGCAGAAGCAGCTTGACGATGCTAATGCCAAGCTGAACGAAGTAAGCACGCAGCCTACCGCGGCCCCCGCGCCGGCGGAAAGCGCAGCGCCCATCGCAAGCGAAGCCCCCACGGACGAAAATGTCTGCCACATATATGCATATAACTGCACAATAGATGGGCAAAGCGTAATAGAGCTGCACGAAGGCGGCACCTATACGGCAGAGGCTATCGTACCCGAAGGCATGGCCGTATACGGCTGGATGTTCAATGGCGAACTGGTGATGGACGAATACTCCACAAATGCCCTTATGGAGCCGCTGCCCTACTGCGAGAAGCTTTATAAGTTTGACGCCGCGCTCGGCGATGCTACCATTGCCGTTATACTGCGCGATGAAAAGCGCGTTATGAGCATAAACGCCAATATACGCTTCCTTGACAAAAAAGGCAAGGCCAAAGGCACTAAGTTTGACGATTTCATATTTGAATATGACTATGAAAACACCGCTGCGCATGAAATGCAGCCCGGCGGATTTATAAGCGTTTATGTTGAAGCCGATATTCCCAAGGGATATACCGTGGACTATTGGCTTATAAACGGCATTGAGTATCACTTTGACAGAACCGTAAAAGGCTTTACCGTATACAACATAGAGGAGAGCACGGTTTACGAAGCGGTGCTGAAGGAGGAAAGCAAGAGCACATCCAAGCCCGCGCCAACCGCCACGCCGCGCCCATGGGCAAGCGAGCCCACCCGCACCGCGGAACCTGCGCGCACGGCTGAGCCCGTGGTGTATTACAACGTGAAATGCACCAGCTGCACTTTCTCCGGCGGCGGCTACTCCGGCGCGACGAGCGGCATGGTACCAGCAGGCACCACCATAACCGTGACTTCTAACTACGGCGGGGATAAGGTTGTTTGGGAAGGCAGCTATGCCGACGGCAACGCGGATGTAAGCCCGGCCATACCGTCGAGCACCACTTCCTTCTCTTATACGGTGGACGGCGATTGCT
>CAVDFM010000004.1:31856-33973 GCA_963608365.1 bacterium
TTTTGCCCAAACTGCGGGAATAAGCTGCCCGATAACGCAAAGTTCTGCGCAAGCTGCGGCGCGAAAATTACAATGCCCGCAGCGCCGGCGGCGGGGCAGCCCGCACCGGAAGCATCGACGCAGCAGGAAAAACCTCAGCAGCCCGCGCAGAATACGCCGCCGGTACAGAATTATCAGCAACCCGTGCAGAATACGCCGCCGGTGCAGAATTATCAGCAGCCCGTGCAGCAGGCCCCCGTGCAGACCGCGCCTAATCCCGCGCCCGCTAAGCCGGCGAACAAGAAGCTTATTGCCATAATAGGCGGCTGCGTACTGGCAGCGGTACTGATAGCAGTGCTTATATGCACACTCGGCGGCAAGAGCAGCGGCACCTCTGCCAATCCGAATGCCGGCGTATATACCGCCGTAACGGCATCTCCCACGCCTGCGCCGATAGTTGCCAATTTGCCCGATAGCCTTACGTCTTCGTATACCGAGCTGCAAAAGCAGTGGAACGGCGCATGGTACGGGGTTATGCATGTTATAGAATCAAGCGGCAGCTTTTCCGCCATACCGCAGGGCGATTACGATGCGTTCCTTACCGTTGAAATAGACGAAAATGGCGAAGGTACGTTTGAGGTATACCTTAACGGATACGATACCCCGCTTGCGGCGGCCGAATGCTGTGCCACAGAGGATGGCCTTTATGCCGGAAAGGGCAGCTTTGCAGGCAGCGAAATGAACATATATAATTGGATGTTCCTGCCAATGCCCGCCTACGCAAACCAATATGCCATGGGCGATACGGTAAACGAAAACGGCAGCGTGTTCGATTTTACAATGTTCGTTAAGCCCTGGGGCGCCGACTGGGACGCGGAAATAGCGGACGATGCGCTCTTCCCGCCATCCGTAGACCGTTACTATGATTCCATTGCCAATGGCGAATTGCCTCCGTATGGCGGCGCGCCGTATTACTACAATTTCAACTGATAAGGAGGATACATGCAGCTTACATTTGAAAAAGCGCCTGCCGGTTACGATGAATTCGCGGCAATGGCCACCGATCTGACAAAGCCCGAAAACATATGCGCGCTGTTCATGCTGGCACTTGATCTTTATACGCGCGATAAGGACGCGGGTGTTGCGGCGGTGAACCTGTTGCGCGGTCCGCGGCCCATGAACAACATGGATATTCAATTCCTGCGCGACAGGCTGAGAGATAAAAAATACCTTCCGCTTGCGTATTTTGACGGCGCATCGCCCGAAAACGGCTACACGCCTTCAAACCCATTTACGATTCAGATTTATTCCGACCCGCGCCCGCAGGACTGCGAAGCAGGATACATGCGCATGTTCCTTAAAACAAAGGGTGCGGACTCGCCGCGTCCCATAAAGCTGCGGCAGAAGCCCTCGACGGGTGAATGGTTCCTGTGGGAATATTCAAGCGTGCTTACGGGCATACGAATTCCCGCGGCGCTGGACCCGTGGGCCTAAGCGTATGAAGTACGTTTTGCCCGCGCTGCTTACGGCAGGCATACTGCTGCTGTGCGGCTGCTCCGCAAAAGAAGCGCCCGCATCAAAGGCGGAACCGCTGCCCGAAAACACCGTGCTGGTATCCTTTGCCTGGTCGCAGACGGCAATGTCCGCCGACGAAAGCTTTTGGTTCGCAGCCGGCAAGCCCCAGTGGGATACGGATGCCGAAGGCCGTTTCCTGAACTGCGAATTTCGCGCGGCGGACGGCGAATTTGTTGAACGGCGCGACGCTCCGCTTTCCGATGAGCAATGGGCCGAGCTTGAGAAGCAAATCCGCACGCTGAGCCTTTTGCCTTACGCCGCGCCGGATGAAAACATGCTGGATGCTTCAGACAGCCAAATTGACATAGCGTGGTCAAACGGCGAAGAAACCGTCAAAACCCGCTATGCCGGCGGCGATGAGGATGCGTTTTACGATTTTCTGTGCGAATTTGCATTACAAACGCAGAGCACGGAAATTTACAATTAACCCCCAATAAAAAGAATATAAAAAACGGAGGAAGTTACCATGAAGGGACACAAGTTTATGAAAGTTACCGGAATACTGATGATCATTGCCGCGGTTCTGTATATAATCGCGGGCGTGTTCATAGGCGGTCTCGGTG
>CAVDFM010000005.1:0-3985 GCA_963608365.1 bacterium
ATATCGCTCCCCACACTCAGGCGGCTGCCTGTGTACCTTCATTATCTTACTTCCGTAAGAGATGAGCGCAAAAATATATCCGCAACGGCAATTGCCGCGTATTTCGGCATAAACGACGTTCAGGTAAGGAAAGACCTTGGCGTTGTCAGCGGCACCGGGCGGCCCAGAACCGGCTACGTTGTGGAGGAACTCATTGCCCAGATACAGGATTGCCTTTGCTGCAAAAGCGATACCAAGGCCGTGCTCGTTGGCGTGGGCAACATCGGCAAAGCGCTGCTGTCCTATTCCGGCTTTGCCGATTACGGGCTGAAGATTGTTGCTGCGTTCGATACGGATTCGCGCCTTATGGGTTCGTATATAAACGGGAAGCCGATATATTCCGTAAGTGAGCTTGAACGAGTATGCAAAGAGGAAAACGCGAGCCTTGGCATAATTGCGGTGCCGGTCGCCTATGCGCAGACCATATGCGATAAGCTTGTATCCTCCGGCATAAAGGCCATATGGAACTTTGCCCCGGCGATACTGAAAAAGCCGGAAGGCGTGCTGATAGAAAACGAGAACCTTGCTTCCTCCCTGGCCATACTTTCGCGCCACCTTGGGGAAAGCACCAATGCATAAAGGAGGCCGCAGCTATGAACCTTTTGCACCTTAAATACGCCGTTATAGTGGCGGAGACCAATTCCATGACCAAGGCGGCGGAGATGCTGTTTACCGCGCAGCCTAATTTGAGCCGCGCCATAAAAGAGCTTGAAAGCGGGCTTGGCATAACCATATTCCGCCGCACGCCGAAGGGCATATTCCCCACCCCGCAGGGCGAGGAGTTTTTGGGCTATGCGCGCAAGATACTTTCCCAGGTAGACGCAGTTGAAGCAATGTACAAAAGCGGGGTTGAAAAGATACCGCAGTTCTCGCTTTCCGCACCCGGAGCGGGATACATAGAATCCGCCTTCGGCAGCTTCTGCAAAACGCTTGACCCTAAGATTCGCGCGGAAGTGATATTCGCCGAATCCACGCCCACCCGCACCATAGCCAACGTTACCGATTCGGGCTATAACCTTGGCATACTGCGCTGCCGCCGCACGCAGGAGCAGGGCTACAAAACGCTGCTTGTTGAAAAGGATCTTCGCTTTGAGATAATATGCGAGTTTGATCCCGTTATACTCATGGCGTCCTCGCACCCGCTTGCAAAAAGCAAACAGCTTACGCGCGAGGAACTTGCCCAGTATACCGAAATAGCCGTTGCGGATGCGAACGCGCCTTCTTTGCAGCTGAGCATCGCCCGCAAGAACAATGTTGATTTCGATACGACGCAGCATATATTCGTTTCCGATTGTTCCGCCGCGCTTTCGCTGCTTTCTTCCGTACAGGGTGGATTTATGCTTTCCTCCCCCATGAGCGCAGCCGCACTCAAAGCGCGCGGCCTTTGCCAGTGCGCTTATTCTGCCGAGGACATACGCAGCCGCGATATTCTTATTTATAAGAGCAGCTATGCCCTTTCGGCATTGGACAAGGCCTTCATAGACGAACTTATGAAGGTAAAGCGCTCGATGAAATTGGACAATGATTGACATAAATCATGCTTAATGTATTGTTGCTGTTTACAGAATACACTTTCTCTGTTATTATATAAGCAGGCTTTATGATTAAGATGCCTTAACACGGCTTTTCATTCAGCCTTACTTAGACCAACACAAGGAGACTTCCACACGACCGATGAGCATAACAGCGGACAGGATAATAGCCGTAAGCACGGGAAAAACCGTATATAAAGACGGTGATTCCGTGATCAAGGTATTCTGCCGCCCGTATACCAAATTGGACGTTATGAAGGAAGCATTCAACCAAACCCAGCTTGAAGCTGCCGGGTTGAACGTTCCGCGGGTGCAGGAAGTGTTCCTTTCAGCGGAAGGCTGGGCTATCCGCTATGAATATGCACGCGGGAAGGCATTAAACCAGCTTATGGAAGCCGCTCCCGCTAAAGTCAGCGAATATATGGCGCAACTTGTTAAGATACAGCGCGCCATTGCCGCGGCAAATGCGCCATTTCTCCCCTGCCTTACCGATAAGCTGAAACACGCCATATGCGAAGGCATACAGGATAAAGACCGGCGCATATCCCTTTGCGCGGCGCTTGATTCCCTGCCCAGCGGCCAGGCCACATGCCACGGCGCGCTGATGCCGCAGGATATAATAATAAACCAAGACGGCGGCTATTGCATACTGAACTGGGCTAACGCCGCACGCGGCAATGCCCTGTTTGACGCTGCCGATACTTATGTTCAGCTTATGCTTGAAGATAACGAGCAGCTTGCGCTATCCCAACTATATCTCAGCGCGTTCAGCGCAAACGAGCCCGCGCTTGAGCGGACGCTGCTCCGATTTGTGCCCGTATGCGCGGCGGCGCGCATCGGCGGCGCAAACGAGCGTGAGCGCAACATACTGAACAAGCTTATAGACAAATAAAAAATATTTGAAAAGGAGAACCGAGCAATGAAGATCACTATCTGCATAGGCAGCTCATGCCACATCAAAGGCTCACGCCAGGTGGTAGAGCAGCTTCAGGCCCTTGTAAGCGAAAAAGGACTTATGGATAGAATTGAGCTTGCCGGCACGTTTTGCATAGGCCAATGCCAAAGCGGCGTGAACGTGATGATAGACGGCCAGCGTTTCTCGGTAACTCCTGAAACCACCGCTTCATTTTTCAATAATGAAGTTCTGTCCAGGCTCGGCGCATAAGCCGCGCTTAAGGAGATGCGATGGAATACATCACATTCAAAAAAACCAATTGCCGCAATTGCCATAAGTGCATTCGCTATTGCCCGGTAAAGTCCATTCGCTTTTCCGGCAATCAGGCTAACGTCATAAGCGACGAATGCATATTGTGCGGCGAATGCTACGTTGTCTGCCCGCAGGATGCCAAGCAAATAGCGGACGAAACGGAGCTTGTAAGCGTTTTGCTCGACTCCGGCGCGCCCGTATACGCAAGCGTCGCCCCTTCTTTCACGGCATATTTCAACGGCATAGGCATCGCATCCATGCGCGCGGGTCTGAAGCAGCTCGGCTTTGCAGACGCCGAGGAAACCGCCATAGGCGCAACGTTCGTTAAGCGCGAATATGAGCGCATATCAAGTGAAGGCGTGCAGAGCGTTGTTATAACCTCCTGCTGCCCGACCGTTAATACGCTTGTAGAGAAATACTATCCGGAAATAACCGAGTGCCTTGCGCCGGTGATGACGCCGATGCAGGCGCACTGTATGGACATAAAGCGCCGCCACGGCGATGCGAAAACCGTTTTTATAGGCCCCTGCCTTTCAAAGAAGGACGAGGCCGCGCACGTAGGCGTGGACGCCGCGCTCACATTCGAAGAGATCGATGCGATGTTCAAAAAGAACGGCATTGTGCTTGAAAATGTGCGCGATCATGACGAAAAGAGCCGCACAAGGCTTTTTCCCACCAGCGGCGGCATACTGAACACGATGGACGATAAGAACCCGTTTTATGATTATTACACCATAGACGGGCTGGACAATGTTATCCCCGCGCTTGAGGATATCAGCCGCGGAGGGATAGAACATTGCTTCATAGAAATGTCCGCCTGCGCAGGAAGCTGCGTACGTGGGCCGATAATGCGTAAGCGGCATCCTTCACCGGTGCGCGATTATCAGGCGGTTTCAAGCTATGCAGGCAAAGAGGATTTCGACGTTGCGCAGCCGGAAGCATCCAGGCTTGTGAACGAATACCGCCCCGCGTTTTTGCATAGGGCCAGGCCAAGCCATGCCGAGCTTACGGAGATACTGCACAAAATGGGCAAGGAAAGCCCGGCGGACGAGCTGAACTGCGGCACCTGCGGATACAATACCTGCCGCGACAAAGCGGAAGCCATATATCAGGGCAAGGCGGAAATAAGCATGTGTCTCCCCTACCTTATGGAAAAGTCCGAACGCTTTACCGGCAATATTTTGGACAATACGCCAAACGGCATAAT
>CAVDFM010000005.1:4102-5747 GCA_963608365.1 bacterium
AGCAGCTTAACCGCGCCGCTATGCGCATGCTGCATGTACACTCCCGCTCAGACGTTATGGGAGAGCCGCTGATAAGGCTTATAGATCCCACGGACTTCATAAACGCCGCCCAGTACGGCAAGCGCATAGTGAACAAGCGGGACTATTACGCAGAGTATGACATATACCTTGAGCTGACGATAGTCAATGATAAAAAGTCCGGCAACATTATAGGCATTTTCCGCGACGTTACGGACGAGGAAAGCGAGCGCAAAAGCAAGGAAGAACTGAGCCGCCAAACCATAGAAACGGCGGACAGGGTTGTGGACAAGCAGATGCGCATAGTGCAGGAGATAGCCTCCCTGCTTGGCGAAACGGCTGCCGAAACAAAGATCGCCCTTACCAAGCTTAAGGAGTCCATAGCAAATGAAGACAGCTAATAACCTTTGCGCGGACATTGGATACTTTAGCATCAACCATACGGGCGAACAGCTTTGCGGCGACCATGTGGAAATAGTTGAGCCGGAGGACGGCGATTCAACCATAGTTGTGCTTGCGGACGGGCTTGGCAGCGGCGTTAAGGCAAGCATACTTTCCACCCTTACTTCAAAGATACTTTCAACCATGCTTGCAGCCGGACTGAAGCTTGAGGACGCCGTTGAAACGCTGATTGAAACGCTGCCCGTGTGCTCGATAAGGCACATTGCGTACTCAACATTCACAATAGTGCGCATTGCCAACAACCGCAGGGTAGAAATAATACAGTATGACAATCCGCGCGTTATAATGCTGCGCGGCGGCAAAAGCGTGGATATCCCCTTCCGCGAAAGCTATATAGGGGACAAGAAAGTCATAAAAGCGGAAATAGACGTGCAGGAGCACGACACTTTTTTTGCCTTTACCGACGGGGTGGAGCATGCCGGCATAGGCCTAAGCTACAATTTCGGCTGGAAGCGCGAGGATATAATTGACTACGTCACCGCTTTCTTGGACGCCGGATACACGGCCAAGACCCTTTCCACAATACTGATAGGCGAAACAAATCGCCTTTACGAGGGTAAGCCCGGCGACGATGCGACCGTATGCACGATACGGATACGCCGCCGCGAACCCGTAAGCCTTATAATAGGCCCGCCGTCCAACAGGGACGACTGCAGCAAAATGATGTCCTTGTTCTTCGCAAAGGAGGGCAAGCACATAGTGTGCGGCGGAACCACAAGCACCATCGCCGCGGAATATTTGAAAAAGCCGCTCCGGCCGAACCTTGACTTCTACGACCCCACCATTCCGCCCACGGCGAAAATAGAAGGCGTAGACCTTGTTACGGAAGGCGTGGTGACCATAAACAGGGTGCTTGAATACGCGATAAACTATCTGGCGGACAATACGTCCTTTGAAAAGTGGAGCCACAAAAAGGACGGCGCCAGCAGAATAGCCAGAATGCTGTTCGAGGATGCGACGGACATAAACTTCTTCGTAGGAATGGCAGTGAACCCCGCGCACCAGAACACAGACCTGCCCATCAATTTCACAATAAAGATGCAGCTTGTGAAGGAACTTACAAAATGCCTTGAAAAGATGGGTAAAAAGATAAACGTGAGTTATTTTTAAGTTTTGCTTATAAAAAGCAAGTATAATCAGGAGGATCTACAAAACGATGCAAACC
>CAVDFM010000005.1:5757-25716 GCA_963608365.1 bacterium
ACCGTGGTCGATCGCATAATTGACGATCATGGTGCAAAGCCAAGCGCCGTTATCGCCATTCTTCAGGCGATACAGGAGCATTACCGCTATCTGCCGCGCGAGATATTCGATCATCTCGCCAAACGCCTTGGCGTACCCACAGCAAGCATCTATTCCGTAGCGACTTTTTACGAAAACTTCTCCCTCGAGCCCAAGGGAAAATACGTTATAAAGTGCTGCGACGGTACGGCCTGCCATGTCCGCGGCTCAACGCCCATTCTTGAAAGGCTCCGAAACGACCTTGGCCTTTCGGAAAGCAAAGCCACTACCGATGATCTTCTTTTCACCGTTGAAACCGTGTCGTGTCTCGGCGCATGCGGCCTTGCCCCGGTCATCACCGTTAACGACAAGGTGCACCCGGCAATGACCCCCGATAAAGCCAGCGAGCTTATAAAGAAGCTTAGTGAGGAGAGCCAGAATGCTTAAGAACAGAGAAGACCTTATAAGGGAACGCGCCGCTTACGCCGAAAGCTTCGCCAATCAGAAGCGCAAAATACTCGTGTGCGCAGGTACCGGCTGCATAGCCGGCGGTTCGCTGAACATATATGCCGAGCTCAAGCGCCTTATGGCCGAAAACGATATTCCCTGCACAGTTGAACTGGCGGATGACCCGCATGACCACAGCGAATCCGTTGGCCTTAAAAAGAGCGGCTGCCACGGCTTCTGCGAAATGGGTCCCCTTGTGCGCATAGAGCCGGAAGGCTGGCTGTATACCAAGGTAAAGGTTGACGACTGCAAGGAAATAATAGAACGCACCATAATAAACGGCGAGCATATCGAAAGGCTGGCCTATCAAAAGGGCGGCGTTGTGCGCAAAAGGCAGGACGATATACCCTTCTATAAAAAGCAGACCCGCCTTGTGCTCGAGCATTGCGGCCATATAGACGCAACCTCCATACGCGAATACCTTGCGATAGGCGGCTATTCCGCGTTTGAAAAGGCGCTGTTCGAGATGAGCCCTGCCGACATAATAAAGACCATATCCGATTCCAATCTGCGCGGCCGCGGCGGCGGAGGATTCCCCACCGGCCGTAAATGGAGCCAGGTCGCACGGCAGGCTTCCCCCATAAAGTACATCGTCTGCAACGGCGACGAAGGCGACCCCGGCGCATTCATGGATCGTTCCATAATGGAAGGCGACCCGCACAGGATGCTTGAAGGCATGATGATAGCCGGCATAGCCTGCGGCGCGCAGAACGGCTATATATACGTCCGTGCTGAATACCCCATGGCGGTAGAAAGGCTTAAGCTTGCAATAGCGCAGGCGGAAGAATACGGCCTGCTGGGCGATAATATACTCGGCACCGGCTTCAACTTCCATATGCATATAAACCGCGGCGCAGGCGCGTTCGTCTGCGGCGAAGGCAGCGCGCTCACCGCCTCCATAGAAGGCAAACGCGGCTTCCCGCGCGTAAAGCCCCCGCGCACGGTTGAACACGGCCTTTTCAACGAGCCTACCGTGCTGAACAACGTTGAAACGTTTGCAAACGTTCCCCTTATAATCCGCAGGGGCGCCGAATGGTATAGGTCAATAGGCCCCGAAAACAGCCCCGGCACCAAGGCCTTCGCCCTTACCGGCAACATTGAGAACACCGGCCTTATAGAAGTTCCCATGGGAACCACGCTTGAAGAGGTCATATTCGAAGTCGGCGGCGGCATGCGCGGCGGATCGGAATTCAAGGCCGTGCAGATAGGCGGCCCGAGCGGCGGCTGCCTCACCACCGAGCATCTCAAGATACCCCTTGATTTCGACTCCCTCAAGAAGGTCGGCGCGATGATAGGCTCCGGCGGTCTGGTGGTTATGGACAGCAAGACCTGCATGGTGGAGGTCGCGCGCTTCTTTATGAGCTTTACGCAGAACGAATCCTGCGGCAAGTGCGTACCCTGCCGCGAAGGCACCAAACGCATGCTTGAAGTGCTTGAGCGCATAGTTGCCGGCAACGGCCGCGATGGCGACATAGAGCTGCTGGAGGATCTGGCGGACACTATTTCCGCGGCCGCGCTGTGCGGACTTGGCAAAACCGCGCCCAGCCCCGTAATGAGCACCATAAAGTACTTCCGCGATGAGTACGAGGCGCACATTTACGACAAGCGCTGCCCCGCAGGCGCATGCTCCAAGCTCAAGCGCATACATATCGATCCCGAGCTGTGCCGCGGTTGTTCCCGCTGCGCCAGGGGCTGCCCCGTCGGCGCAATATCCGGCCAGGTCAAATCCCCCTTCGTCATTGACGAGAAGAAGTGCATAAAGTGCGGCGCGTGCGTATCCACCTGCGCGTTCCACGCCATTAAGGAGGACTGAGCAAAATGGAAAACAAAGAATACATGCTCATAGACGGCAATCCCGTTGAGATAAACGGCGAAAAGAACCTGCTGGAGGTTATCCGCAAGGCAGGCGTAGAACTGCCCACCTTCTGCTACCACAGCGAGCTTTCCGTATACGGCGCATGCCGCATGTGCATGGTAGAAAACAGCCACGGCGGCATGGAAGCCGCCTGCTCCACCGTGCCCAAGGCCGGCATGGAGATATATACCAACACCGAAAGGCTGCACAAGCACCGCAAGATGATACTGGAGCTGCTGCTGGCCAACCATTGCCGCGACTGCACCACCTGCCAAAAGAACGGCAAATGCCGTCTGCAGGAGCTTGCCTCCCTGTTCGGACTGGAAAGCATACGCTTTAAGAATCTTAAGCCCGAGCCCAAGCTTGACACTTCAAGCCTGAGCATAATCCGCGATGCGCACAAGTGCATACTGTGCGGCGACTGCGTGCGTATGTGCAATGAGATTCAGAACGTAGGCGCAATAGACTTCGTGAACCGCGGCTCCAGGATGGTAATAGGTCCCGCGTTCAACGAACCAATTGCCAATTCCCCCTGCGTAGGCTGCGGTCAGTGTGCCGCCGTATGCCCCACCGGCGCAATAGTCATCCGCAAGGATACCGGCCGCGTATGGCCCGAGCTTAACGACAAGAACACCAAGGTGATAGCTCAGGTCGCTCCCGCGGTGCGCGTTGCCATGGCAAAGGAATTCGGCCTGCCCGAAAGCGAAAACTCCATGGGCCGCATCACCGCCGCGCTGCGCCGCCTTGGCTTCGACGAGGTGTACGACACCGCTACCGGCGCCGACCTTACCGTGCTTGAAGAATCCAACGAGTTCCTTCAGCGCATAGAGGCGGGCGAAAATCTGCCCCTCATTACAAGCTGCTGCCCGGCATGGATACAGTATTGCGAGAAGAACCATCCGGAACTGCTGAAGAACATCTCCACCTGCAAGTCCCCCATGCAGATGTTCTCCTCCGTTATAAAGGCCAAGTATGCCACCTCTTCAAGGCGTGTGGTATGCGTAGCCGTTATGCCCTGCACGGCGAAAAAGCACGAATGCGCACGCGAGGAGTTCATACATGACGGCGTACCCGAAACCGATTACGTCATCACCACGCAGGAGCTTATACAGATGATACACAAGGCCGGCATAGTATTTGAAGAGCTGGAGCCCGAAGCGGTCGATTCCATGTTCAGCACCTGCACCGGCGCGGGAGTTATATTCGGCGTTACCGGCGGCGTTACCGAGGCCGTGCTCCGCCGCCTTTCCACCGACAAGAGCAAGAAAGCGCTCATGTCCATCGCCTTCAATGAAGTGCGCGGCATGAAGGGCGTTAAGGAGACCACCATTCCTTACGGCGATAAGGAAGTGCGCATTGCCATAGTAAGCGGCCTCAAGAACGCGGAAAAGGTCATCCAGGCGCTCAAGAACGGCGAACATTTTGACTTCATAGAAGTCATGGCCTGCCCGGGCGGCTGCGTAGCCGGCGGCGGACAGCCCTTCGGCACCAATGCCACCAAGGAAGTGCGCGGCAAGGCGCTTTACAGCGCGGACAAGATGCTCAGCATCAAGCGCAGCGAGGAGAACCCGCTTATGATAAGCCTGTACGACGGCATACTCAAGGGCCGCGTGCACGAGCTGCTGCATGTGCATTACGGCCACAAGGAGGCGGAGTAAATGGTAGAGGTAAAGGTCTGCATAGGCACGTCCTGCCATCTGCGCGGCTCCTACAACGTTATGATGAGCTTTAAGCAGCTCATCGAGCAGTATAACCTGCACGACAAAATAAATCTGGCCGGCCAGTTCTGCACAGGCTGCTGCCAGAACGGCGTTTCCGTGACCGTTAACGGCAAGGAATACGGCGTATCCCCCGAAACCGCGGGCGCCTTCTTCAAGGAGACCATACTTCCGCTGGCTTCGGACAACCAGTAATCACCCAAACAGCATATGCAAAAGGGCGGGATTTTTCCCCGCCCTTTTATCGTCCACTGTATGCTATTTCATCTCAACCTCGGCTACCGTGTCCCACTTTTCAACATCGTACCAGAAATAGCCTTCCGTTTCGTCTGCCATACAATAATATATAAGCATCATTTTGCCGTCCTTGCTCCATTGCAGGAACCGGTATTCAGTATCGGCATACGGGAAAACATTATTCATAATCGTTGTGTTGCTTTTTGCCCATGTGGTCATCAATAACCATACTGTGCCATCCTGACGGCTGGCTTCTACCATTCTTGTCCCGTCAGGCGACCACCAATGGCCCATATATTCGCTATTTATAAACGTTACGCGATACTCGCCCCTGCTTTTATCCGCATTACGCACTATGTACGAATACCCGCCGCGAACCCATGGCAAATCGTTGCCTCCCGTTCCCATGGAGCGGTTGTACAGCGTTATGCTCCATTCGCCGCCCGGCGCGGTGTCCTTCCCCATTATATAAAAGTACCCCTTTACCCAAAGGTGAAGCGCCGTAAAGCCCAGTATCACCGCCATGCACAGCGCCGCAACGCAAATATATGTGCGCCGCGTACTGCCGAGCCTTTGCTTTATCTGGTCTGCTGAATAATCTATCGCCGTTTTCACCGCCTCCTCCGTTTCTTTCGCGTCTGCTGTGCTTTCCCCGTCGCGCTGCGTCCTTTCGCCGGATATAAGTTCCAGTATTGTGCAGCCGAGCGCGTTTGCAAGCGGTTCCAGCAGCGCTAAGTCGGGCGCACATATGCCGCGTTCCCATTTGCTCACCGCCTTATCTGTAACATGCAGCGCATCGGCAAGCTGCTTCTGCGTAATGCCTTTTTCGCGGCGCAGCTCGCGTATCAGCGCGCCTGTTTTTGCGTTGTCCAAATATATCACCTCGTGTGTATTATAGCGTAAACGGGGCTTATTTGCACTCTACCGCAGGTTTAGTCAGGCGTATCGACCCAAGTTTCGGTAAAATCATTAATTGCTTTAGCTATATCGATATTGTTATATCGTTATCGTCTTATCGTATTTCCTTTATCGATATAAGTGTATTATAATAACATCATCAAACATGACTGATAAAAGTCAGGAAAGGAATTTGACTATGGCACGTTTTACTCTACCCCGTGATCTTTACCACGGAAAAGGAGCCCTTGAGGCACTGAAAACATTTGAAGGCAAGCGCGCAATGATTTGCGTTGGCGGCGGCAGCATGAAGAAATTCGGGTTCCTCGACAGAGCTGTTTCTTATCTGAAGGAAGCCGGCATGGAAGTTGAACTTTTTGAAGGTATCGAGCCCGATCCCTCCGTTGAGACCGTTATGCGCGGCGCCGATGCCATGCTCAAGTTCCAGCCCGACTGGATAATTGCCATGGGCGGCGGCTCGCCGATAGATGCGGCCAAGGCAATGTGGATAAAGTATGAGTACCCCGAGGTAACTTTCGAGGATATGTGCAAGGTATTCGGCCTGCCCAAGCTGCGCAAGAAGGCTCACTTCTGCGCCATTTCCTCCACCTCCGGCACCGCGACCGAGGTCACCGCGTTCTCCATCATTACCGATTACTCCAAGGGCATCAAGTACCCCATAGCGGATTTCGAGATCACCCCTGACGTGGCAATAGTTGACCCCGACCTGGCCGAGACCATGCCCAAGAAGCTGGTCGCCCACACCGGTATGGACGCCATGACCCATGCCATCGAAGCCTATGTTTCCACCGCGCATTGCGATTATACCGATCCTCTTGCGATATTCGCCATAAAGATGATCGAGAACGATCTGGTGGATTCCTACAATGGCGATATGGCCAAGCGCGACACCATGCATAACGCCCAGTGCCTTGCCGGTATGGCCTTCTCCAACGCCCTGCTCGGCATAGTCCACTCCATGGCGCATAAGACCGGCGCTGCATTCGCCGATTACGGTGCGCATATCATCCACGGCGCGGCCAACGCAATGTACCTGCCCAAGGTCATCGCCTTCAATGCCAAGAATGACGAAGCCAAGAAGCGCTACGGCGTAATAGCAGACTATATGGGCCTTGGCGGCAGCAACGACGACGAGAAGGTCACCCTGCTCATCAAATACCTGCGCGGCATGAACGATGCGCTCAATATCCCGCATTGCATAAAGAACTACGGCGCGGACAGCTATCCCACCGAACAGGGCTTCGTTCCCGAGAACGTGTTCCTCGAAAGGCTGCCTGAGATAGCCAAGAACGCCATCGGCGACGCTTGCACCGGCTCCAATCCCCGTATTCCTACCCAGGAAGAAATGGAAAAGCTGCTCAAGTGCTGCTACTATGATACCGAAGTAGACTTCTAATCCATATTCTCTTCTACGCAAAGCCCCTTCCGCCCGAACGGAAGGGGCTTTGTGCGTTGTTATTACTTTTTATTATGCATTCACTCATTTTCACGACAATGATGAAAGGTGGGCTTTGGCAGCAAAATACTTGTATACCTGCATTTTTGTTTAATTCCACATTTATTCTATATATTCCAAAACTTATGCCCCTATAAGGCTTGATTTTGTGTCGATACTGCGTTATCATTAACGATGGTAATTATGGCTTCCGCGCGGAGTTCTTATACGACCGCGCATAACAAAATAAGGAGAAAAGGGACATGTACCAAATTGTTAACAAGCAAAACCTGAACCCGACGGTTACTCTTATGGACATCAAAGCTCCGTATGTAGCGGCCAAGGCTGAGGCGGGCCAGTTCATAATACTGCGCGTTGACGCCGACGGCGAACGCATACCGCTTACCGTTGCGGGTTACGACCGCCAGAACGGCACCGTAAGGATAATATTCCAGATAGTCGGCGCAACAACCGAAAAGCTGAACCACCTTAACGTGGGCGACAGCATACACGACTTCGTCGGCCCCCTTGGCACCGCCACAAAGCTGGACGGCCTTAAGAAGGTTTGCATAGTCGGCGGCGGCGTCGGCTGCGCGATCGCCCTGCCCATAGCGCAGAAGCTGCACGAGATGGGCTGCAACGTTACCAGCATAATCGGCTTCCGCTCCAAGGATATAGTAATACTTGAGGATGATTTCCGCGCCGTGTCCGACAGGATGTTCCTCATGACCGACGATGGTTCCTACGGCCGCCATGGCAACGTGTGCGTACCGCTTAACGAAATGTTTGCCGAGGGCGAAAAGTTTGACGAAGTCATAACCATCGGTCCCTTGATAATGATGAAATTCGTGGTCAAGGCCACCCAGCCCACCGGCATCCCCTGCACGGTATCCATGAACCCCATTATGGTAGACGGCACCGGCATGTGCGGCGGCTGCCGCCTTACGCTGCACCGCGACGGCGAAAGCATAACCAAGTTTGCCTGCGTTGACGGCCCCGACTTCAACGGCTATGAAGTTGACTTCGACGAGGCCATGTCCCGCGGAACCACCTATAAGGAGTTCGAGCGCGCGGCGCATGAGCATGTATGCAATCTCTTTAAGCAGGAGGTAAAATAAAATGCCTAACATGAACCCCAAGAAGAACCCCATGCCCTCCCAGGAGCCGGACGTTCGCAACCATAATTTCAAAGAAGTTGCCCTTGGCTACACCGAGGAGATAGCCCTTGACGAGGCTGCCCGCTGCCTTAACTGCAAGAATATGCCCTGCGTAAACGGCTGCCCCGTAAACATACACATTCCCGAATTCATCGCAAAGATACGCGAAATGGACTTTGAGGGCGCATATCAGGTGATTTCCCGCGATTCCAGCCTGCCCGCGGTTTGCGGCCGTGTTTGCCCGCAGGAGACCCAGTGCGAATCCAAGTGCGTGCGCGGCATAAAGGGCGAACCCGTCGGCATAGGCCGTCTGGAGCGCTTCGTTGCCGATTGGCATAACGCCCATTCCACTACCCCCAGCGATATTCCCGCCTCCAACGGTCACAAGGTTGCCATAGTCGGCAGCGGCCCTTCCGGCCTTACCTGCGCGGGCGATCTGGCGCGCAAAGGATACAAGGTCAGCGTATTTGAAGCGCTGCACACCGCCGGCGGCGTGCTGGTATACGGCATACCCGAATTCCGTCTTCCCAAGGCCATAGTTCAGAAGGAAATAGACAACCTGAGCGCGCTTGGCGTAGACGTGGAGACCAACATGGTAATAGGCAAGACCCTGACTATAGACGAGCTGTTCGACATGGGCTATGAAGCCGTGTTCATCGGCTCCGGCGCAGGTCTGCCCATGTTCATGAACATCCCCGGCGAAAACCTGAAGGGCGTATATTCCGCCAACGAATTCCTTACCCGCATAAACCTGATGAAGGCCTATCGTGAGGACAGCGACACCCCCATCATGCACGGCAAGCACGTTGCGGTAGTGGGCGGCGGCAATGTTGCCATGGACGCCGCGCGCTGCGCAAGGAGACTCGGCGCCGAGGTCAAGATCGTATATCGCCGCAGCGAGAGCGAACTGCCCGCTAGGCGTGAAGAAGTTGAGCATGCTAAGGAAGAAGGCATAGAATTCTGCCTGCTGACCTCTCCCCTGTCCATAAAGGGCGATGATAAGTTCAGCGTATGCGCAATGAACTGCCAGAAGATGGAACTGGGCGAGCCCGATGCTTCCGGCCGCCGCCGTCCCATACCCGTAGAGGGCAGCGAATATGATATAGACGTAGACTGCGTCATAATGGCGCTTGGCACCTCCCCCAACCCCCTCATCAAGTCCACCACCAAGGGCCTTGAGGTCAACCGCAAGGGCGGCATAATCGTTGAGGAAGCCACCGGCAAGACCAGCCGTGACGCCGTATATGCCGGCGGCGATGCCGTTACCGGCGCGGCCACCGTCATATCCGCCATGGGCGCGGGCAAAACCGCCGCCAAGGCCATAGACGAATACCTTGCCAATAAATAAGCAGTAAGCTGAAAAGCTATGCATAAATGCGCCGGACGATGATACACCGCCCGGCGCATTGTTTTTGTTGTATCCTGCCGCATTTATATGTATAATCATGTATACAGGCGGATGCGTACTCCGCCGAGAAAGAGGAACACACGAATTTGGAAAGCTTTACACTTGATAGGGAAATGAAGCTGCCCGGCGTGCCGCTAAGAGGGCTGGTAATGCTGCCGGGTGAGCTTTTGCATTTTGACATAGCGCGTGAGGAAAGCCGCCGTGCCGTGCGCGCGGCCGAAGAGAAGGACTCCTTTGTATTCCTTACCACGCAGAAGGACAGCGCAAAAACAACCGTTAAGGCTGAAGACGTATTCAGCATGGGCGTGATATGCCGCATACGGCAGACCGTTAATATGCCGGGCGGCATGCTCCGCGCGCTTGTGCTGGGGCTTTGCCGCGC
Organism: bacterium; assembly: GCA_963608365.1. GTDB lineage: Bacteria > Bacillota > Clostridia > Christensenellales > CAG-138 > Phil1. The sequence continues at coordinate 15,393 of CAVDFM010000005.1, forward strand.
GCGCATAAAGGATGCGCAATACGGAAGCTATACTACCGTCACCGTGGAAACAATCGAGGATGAGCCCTGCAACCCGCTGGTAGCCGAAGCGCTGCGCCGCAGGATAGATATGTCCTTTAACGACTACCTCAGCGTGACCACCCGCATAAACGCAGAGACCGCCGAAAATATACGCCAGCTGCCCTCAGCGGGTCAGTATGCCGATGCAGTAGCCAACGCCGTGTTTGTTAAGTCAAACATGCGTCAGGCCGCGCTGGACGCGGTAAGCGTTGAAGAAAGGCTGAAAATAGTGCTTGCGGGCGTAATGGGCGAAGTTGAAATAACAAAGCTTGATAAGCGCATCGCCGCCGAAGTTAAGCGCAGCATGGACCAAAACCAGCGCGAATATTATCTGCACGAGCAAATAAAGGCCATACGCAAGGAACTTGGCGAAACCGAGCAGAACGAAGCTGAAGAATACATGCGCAGACTCAAGGAAAAGCAAATGCCTCAGGCCGTGCGCGAAAAGCTGGAGCGCGAAATAGCGCGCTTTGGTGACCTGCCCGCCGCATCGCACGAGCAGCCGCCCATGCGAAACTATATAGAATGCATGCTCGATTTACCTTGGAGCGAAGAAACCAAGGACGATTTAGACATTGAACATGCCCGCGCAATACTCGATAACGACCATTACGGCATGGAAAAGGTGAAGCAGCGCATATTGGAGCACATTGCCGTTGCGCGCCTTACTGGCAAAGTGAACGGGCAGATAATCTGCTTTGTAGGCCCGCCGGGCGTTGGCAAAACAAGCATTGCATCCAGCATTGCAAGGGCGCTTGGGCGCAACTTTGTGCGCATGAGCCTTGGCGGCATACATGACGAGGCCGAGATACGCGGCCACAGGCGCACATATATCGGCGCAATGCCGGGCCGTGTTATCGCCGCAATGCGCCAAGCGGGCAGCATAAATCCGCTGCTGCTTTTTGACGAAATAGACAAGCTTACCGCGGACATGCGCGGCGACCCCGCCGCTGCCATGCTTGAAGTATTGGACAGCGCGCAGAATTTCGCATTCCGTGATCATTTTCTGGAGCAGGAATACGATCTTTCCAAGGTCATGTTCATAACCACGGCAAACGATAAGGACGCCATCCCCCGCCCGCTGCTGGACAGGATGGAAGTGATAGAGCTGAGCGGCTACCTTGAGACCGAAAAGGTGGAAATAGCCAAGCGACATCTTATCCCCAAGCAGCTTGAAAAGCACGGGCTGAAGAAAAGCCAGCTTACCATAACGGACGAAGCGATAGTTGAATTGATACGCGGCTATACCCACGAAGCAGGCGTAAGGGAGCTGGAACGCGAAACAGCCGCCGTGTGCCGCAAGGTTGCAATGGATATAGGCAGCGGTAAGACCCGCGTGCGCGTAGGCAGGCAAAAGCTTGCGGCTTATCTTGGCGCACCAAAGTATACCCACGGCGCAATAGACGCCGTAAACGAGATTGGCCTTGCAAACGGCCTTGCATGGACAAGCTTTGGCGGGGAAACGCTGCAAATAGAGGTTCAAATAGTGCCTGGGTCAGGTCAGGTGATATTGACCGGCAAGCTGGGCGACGTTATGCAGGAAAGCGCAAAGGCCGCGCTTACATTCATAAAGGCCCATGCGGAAGAATTCGGCATAACGCTGCCACTGGATAAAAAGGACATACATCTGCACGTTCCCGAAGGCGCCGTGCCGAAGGACGGCCCAAGTGCCGGCATAACCATAATGACGGCAATGCTCAGCGCGCTGAGCGGCATACCCGCGCGGGCAGATACGGCCATGACGGGCGAAATAACGCTGCGCGGGCGCGTGCTTGAAATAGGCGGGCTCAGGGAAAAGCTGCTTGCGGCGTACCGCGCGGGCATAAAGCGCGTGCTTATCCCCAAGGCCAATGAAAAGGATTTAAGCGACGTGCCGGATGAGGTGAAGGCCAATATGGAGATAATAGGCGTTACGAGCGCGTTTGACGTTATCTCCCTTGCGCTTGAGCACACTCCACAAAAGGCGGCGGATGCATTCATACCGCAGCATACGCATACCAGCGCGGCAGCCGCGCAATAAGGAGCATTATGGAAAAGTTTGATATTAAAAAAGCCGTATTTGAAACAAGCTTCGGCCTGGGCGGAAAGTTCATACAGGATGGCCCGCAGATAGCCATGGTCGGCCGCTCAAACGTGGGCAAATCCAGCCTTATCAATTCGCTTTGCCGCAATTCAAAGCTGGCGCGCATATCCGCAAGCCCCGGCAAAACGCGGCTGATAAACTATTTCAGGATAAACGACAGCTTTTATCTTGTTGACCTTCCCGGCTACGGCTATGCCAAGGTTTCGAAGGCGGAGCAGGAAAGCTGGGGCAAGCTGATGGAAAGCTACCTTTCCGGCGGAAGTGTGAGCCATATATTCATGCTTATAGATATTCGCCACGAGCCTACCGCCGCCGATAAGCAGATGCTTGAATGGATAATCTATTACGGCATCCCGTATACACTCATCGCCACCAAGGCGGATAAGCTTTCCCGTTCAAAGCGGCAGCAGGCGGCAAACACAAACGCCAAACTGCTCGGCGCGCCGCCGTGGGCGCTTTGTTACAGCGCGGAAACGGGCGACGGACGCGAAGAATTGGTAGCCAGAATAGGCGCAATAGTGAACGACAGTTTGTCAAATGCAAAGTAATGCACAAATATTGCGGACTTTTTGCATATGCTACTTGACATAACTATATGCTGTACGCATAATAGTGGAAGTAAAAAACAAACTGTGGAGGATGTGGCAATATGGCTTTGAGAAAATGCCCGCGCTGCGAACTGAATTATATAAAAGACGATGAAAAATACTGCAATGTGTGCCGCCGCGAAATGAAAGGCGGGGACAGCGAGCCGGACGACAGCATAGTAATGTGCAGCGAGTGCGGCGAAAACCCGGCCGTTAAGGGCAGCGACCTTTGCGCGATATGCCTTAGGGAAGCCCGCAGGCAGGAGATGCAGTCCGGCAGCGTTGCGGAGCCGATAACAGATCCCGAGGATCTGGTGCTTGGCAGCGTAGGGCTGGACGAGATCGAGGTTCCCCTGCCCAGCGACGGTGAAATACCCGAAAACGAGCTGAGCGAAATAGACAAGGAACTTGCCTCCGACGATGATTTGGAGGACGAAGAAGAGGAAGAAGAAACAGAGCCCGAGCCTGAACCCGAGCCTGAACAGAAGCCAAAACGCGGCAGGAGAAAGTGATATCACCCAATGAAGGTATTCGCCATAGGAGATCTACATTTAAGCGGAAGCTCAAATAAGCCGATGGATGTGTTCGGCCCAACGTGGGCCGATCACCCGCAGCGCGTGATCTCCGCCTGGCGCGATGCTGTCAGCGAAGATGATCTAGTATTGATACCGGGCGACATAAGCTGGGCAATGCGGCTGGAGGACGCAATATGCGACCTTGAATTCATAGGCGCATTACCCGGCACAAAGCTGCTTCTGCGCGGCAATCACGATTACTGGTGGAGTGCGCTCGGCAAGGTTCGCGCCGCGCTACCCAATGGCTGTTTTGCACTTCAAAACGACTGTTTTACCATTGGCAACATATCCGTATGCGGAAGCCGGGGCTGGGTATGTCCCGGTTCTTCGGCGTATAGCGAAACAAAGGACAGGGCCATATATGAGCGAGAGCTTATTCGCCTTAGAATGAGCCTTAACCGCCTGCCGGAAGGCACAGTGCGCATATTGATGCTGCACTTCCCTCCCTTCAACGAAAAGCGGCAGGATTCCGGCTTTACGCAGCTTGCCGAAGAATACGGCGTGAACTATCTTATCTATGCCCACCTTCATAACAAAGCCTGTCTTGGCGCGTTTGAAGGCGAGCGCAACGGAATACAATATTCGCTCTGCTCTGCGGATCATTTGGGCTTCGCTCCGCGGCTGATTTTGGATGCGGATGAGCAATCCAAAAAAATTTCTTTTGAATAAGCACAAATTTTGCTTGCATTTTACCCCCGCGGCATGGTATAGTAGTCGGCAGAAAAAATGCGGAAGCGAAAGGACGGTGCAAAACATGCTTGGTTTCATAAACAGAACGCCCCTTATCACCTTCTTTCCCTATTCCCGCTTTTCAATATTTAACGGACGGATTTAATATCCGTCTTTTTTTATGTGTGCAATGGGCCGCAAGGCTCTCGCAATAATATTTAATCATCACGCAGGAGGTAACTTTCGCAATGAACCAGAAAAACGAAGGCATTTACGACGCCAGAGGCCAGCTTGGTTGGCCCAAGACAATCGTACTCGGCTTCCAGCACATGTTCGCCATGTTTGGCGCAACGGTGCTCGTGCCCGCCCTTACGGGATTGAGCGTATCGGCCACGCTGCTGTTCGCCGGTCTCGGCACGCTGCTGTTCCATCTTTTGACCAAGCGTAAGGTCCCCGCATTCCTGGGTTCTTCCTTCGCCTTCATCGGCGGCTATGCGGCAATAGCGCCCATGCTTGAGGATCCTGCCAACCCCGGCGTGTTCAACGTTCCCAATACCGAGCTTCTTCCCTATGCCTGCTTCGGCGTGCTGATAGCCGGCCTGATGTACGTCATTCTCGCCGCCTGCTTCAAGATTTTCGGTATGAAGAAGGTTATGCGCTTCTTCCCACCCATTGTGGTAGGCCCCATCATAATCTGCATCGGCCTCACCCTTTCCTCTTCCGCCATCAATAACTGCAATACCAACTGGCTCATAGCGCTGCTTGCCATCGCGGTCGTAATAGTCTGCAACATTTGGGGCAAGGGCATGATAAAGATAATCCCCATACTGCTTGGCTTCCTTGTGTCCTACATTGTGGCTGCCATCTGCGGCGAAGTTGACTTCACCCCCGTTAAGGAAGCCGCTTGGATAGGCCTGCCCTTCCAGATGCAGGATACCGTGATAGGTCTGCTCTCCAAGCCCGACCTTGACACCGGCCTGCTCGTGACCTCTATCTTCACCATAGTGCCCCTCTCCCTCGCCACCATGGTTGAGCATATCGGCGACATCTGCGCCATATCCTCCACCTGCGAACGCAACTACATAACCGACCCCGGCCTGCACCGCACCCTGCTGGGCGATGGCCTTGCAACCTCCCTCGCCGCCCTGTTCGGCGCCCCCGCCAACACCACTTACGGCGAAAACACCGGCGTGCTTGCACTCAGCAAGGTTTATGACCCCTTCGTTATCCGCATAGCGGCGGTGCTTGCCATAGTGTTCAGCTTCTGCCCCAAGTTTGCGGCCCTCATCCGCGTAATGCCCGCGGCCACCATCGGCGGCGTATCCATGGTGCTCTACGGCATGATCTCCGCGGTCGGTGTGCGCAACGTGGTTGAAAACAAGGTTGACTTCACCAAGTCCCGCAACGTCATAATCGCGGCCATCATAATGGTGCTTGCGCTCGGCATCTCCAACTCCGACGCCGGCTGCGTGACCATAGGCAGCATAAGCCTCTCCGGTCTGGCCGTTGCCAGCATAGTCGGCATACTGCTCAACGCCATACTCCCCGGCAAGGACTACGAGTTCGGCAAGGATGAGCAGGGCGATACCAGCGTAAACTTCAAGGTCTGATAAACAAAGCCTAAAGCACATAAGCGGCTTCCGAACAATCTCGGAGGCCGCTTGTTTTTATTACTTATGGCATACAAAAAGCGGAAGCATTATGCTCCCGCTCGTTGCTTATGCTGTTATTTTGCTCAGCTTACTGCGTTGCCTTCAGGCAATGCCGCCTCAGCCTTGCCATAGATGGGCGCGGACGTGCCGTCTATAACGCCCTTGGTTATTTCGCAGCTCTTTACGTCCGGCATGGAAGGTACATCGTACATTATGTTCATCATCGCGTTTTCCAGTATCGCGCGCAGTCCGCGTGCGCCTGTTTTGCGCTCTATTGCCAAATGTGCAACTTCCCTCAGCGCGTCCTCGTCAAAGTCAAGCTGAACCCCGTCCATTTCAAACAGTCGCTTATACTGCCGCGCCAATGCGTTCTTGGGCTTAGTCAATATGTCCATAAGCGCGTTTTCGTCCAACTGCTCCAGCGTAACGATTATAGGCACGCGGCCTATAAATTCCGGTATCAGGCCGTATTTGAGCAGGTCTTCAGGCAGTATCTTTTTCAGTATCTCGCCCACGTTCTTTTCCGTTTGGCTGGATACTTCCGCGCCGAAGCCAAGCAGCTTCTTCGCCGTGCGGCGGGAAATTATGTCCTCTATCCCCGCGAATGCACCGCCGCAGATAAACAGTATCTTGGACGTATTTATCTGTATAAACTCCTGGTGCGGATGCTTGCGCCCGCCCTGCGGCGGCACGCTTGCAACTGTACCTTCAATTATTTTCAGCAGCGCCTGCTGCACGCCTTCTCCGCTTACGTCCCGCGTGATGGACGGATTCTCGCTCTTGCGGGCAATTTTGTCTATCTCATCGATATACACAATGCCCTTTTCGGCGCGGGAAACGTCAAAGTCCGCCGCCTGAATAAGCTTAAGCAGTATATTCTCCACGTCCTCGCCAACGTAACCGGCCTCGGTAAGGCTCGTAGCGTCGGCCACGGCAAACGGAACCTGCAGCACGCGCGCCAGCGTTTCCGCAAGCAGAGTTTTGCCGCTGCCCGTAGGCCCAAGCATGACAATGTTGCTCTTTTGCAGTTCAACATCGTCCTTTGAATCGTCCGCATTTATGCGCTTATAGTGATTATATACGGCCACGGCAAGCGCGCGCTTTGCGTCCGCCTGACCGACGACGTATTGATCCAATACGTCAACTATGTCCTTAGGCTTGGGCAGATCCTTCAGTTCCTCGGGTTCTTCGGGATAATCGTCGTCTATAATATCCTTGCACAGTTCTATGCAGTCCGAGCATATATATACGCCCGGTCCGGCTATTATACGACTGACCTCGTCCTGAGATTTGCCGCAGAAGGAGCATTTGATCGTTCCATTGTCGTCACTTCTTGGCATCAATTTACCTCCTTGGAGGGATTATCTCGTCGATCAGCCCATAGTTCAGCGCTTCCTCAGCGGTCATATAATGATCGCGTTCGGTATCAAGCGCTATCTGCTCAACGGTTTGGCCCGTGCGTTCGGCCAGTATCTTATTCATCTTTTCCCTGGTCTTTATCAGCTGCTCCGCATGTATGGCAACTTCCGTCGCCTGTCCGCGTGCGCCGCCAAGTGGCTGATGAATAAGTATTTCGCCGTTAGGCAGCGCGCGGCGCTTGCCCTTCGCGCCCGCCGCCAGCAGGAATGCGCCCATGCTTGCCGCCATGCCGATGCATATAGTTGAAACATCGCAGCGGATATACTGCATGGTGTCATATATCGCCATGCCGGCGGTTATGCTGCCGCCGGGGCTATTTATATACAGGCTTATGTCCTTATCCGGGTCATCCGCTTCCAGGAAAAGCATCTGCGCAACGATAAGGTTAGCCTCGTCGTCCGTCACTTCCCCGCCAAGGAATATTATCCTGTCTTTAAGCAGCCTTGAGTAAATGTCATATGAACGTTCACCCTTATTGGTCTGCTCTATTACCATAGGTATAAGGCCCATTTTTGCGCCTCCTTTATGTTATTGTCAGCGCGTTTGTGCGCTTATTTCTCCACTGCGCTGTCGCAAAGCATCTCCAGCGTCTTGTCAAGCACAGCCTGATCTTCGAAGTATGCCTTGTCGTCCTCGCTCAGCTTTTCTTTGAATTCCGCCGCCCTGTCGCCAAACTGAGCGCAGTATTCGTCCAGCTTCTTTTCAACGGTTTCAGGATCGGCCTTTATGTCCTCCGCCTTTACTATGGCGTCCAGCACCAGCTGAGTCTTAACGCGGCGTTCCGCGTCGCCCTTCATCTCAGCCTTCATGGCGTCCATAGTGGTTCCGGTGAACTTGCAGTAATCTTCAAGCGATATGCCCTGCATGCTGAGACGATAGCGAATATCGTTGAGCATACGGTCCATCTGGCGCTCTATCATCACTTCGGGAATGTCAACGGTCGCATTCTCAACGGCCTTAGCCACCACCTCGTTCTCCTTGTTTATCTTGGCTTCATTCTTGGCCTTTTCTTCCAGCTCTTCCTTCTTATGGGCGCGGAACTGCTCCATAGTGTCGAAATCGGACACATCCTTGGCCAGCTCGTCGTCTATTTCAGGCAGCTCCTTGGTGCGGATGGCGTGTACCTTAACGTGGAACACGGCGTCCTTGCCCTTGAGTTCGTCGCTGTGGTATTCATCGGGGAACTTAACGTTAAGATCCTTCTCCTCGCCAACGTTCATGCCTACCATCTGCTCTTCAAAGCCGGGTATGAACATGCCGCTGCCGATGGTCAGCTGCTGATGCTCTGCCGTGCCGCCGTCGAACTTAACGCCGTCCACGGTGCCGCTGTAATCAAGTTCAACTTCGTCGCCGCTTTCAACGGGGCGCTCAACGTCTATCATGCGGGCGACCTTCTCGCGCTCGCGCTCGATCTCGGCGTCCACCATTTCATCCGTAACATTATACTCTTGCTTTGCCACTTCTATACCCTTATACTGGCCCAAAGTGACCTCGGGCAGAACGGTAACAACAGCCTCAAATTCAACATCCTTGCCCTTTTCAGCGCTGAGAATGGTTATTTCCGGCCTGTCTACGGGCTTAACGTCGTGTTCCTTAACGGCGGCTTCGTAAACCGCGGGATACGCTATATCAAACGCATCGTCCACAAATACATACCAACCGTAGGTCTTTTCGATAACGCCCTTGGGCGCATGGCCCTTGCGGAAGCCGGGTATTGCGATGGTCTTGCGCAGCTTAAGATACGCGCTGTCTATCGCCTTTTCAAAATCCGCAGCGGGAATGCTCATAGTGAGCTTCACCTGGTTGCCCTCAAGCTTTTCAAAACTTGCCATAATATCCTCCGAACAATAAATAATCGTTGTCAAACAGGCGGACATACCGCCGTCAGTATAGCTTATCACAACCCAATGCCTTTTGCAAACATAGTTTGTGCCAAAATGCGCCTTTTTTCATTATGTTTACAGTTTTGCTCATTGACTTTTTCTTATTCAGGTTATATAATTCAGATAATCTAATTTAGTAAATTAGATGTTGGCGTTTTAATCAACAGAATATGTAGAAATATTGTACATCATGTGAAAGGAGAGTGTATGATATGAAGCAGATACTTCGCGCCAAGATATACGGCGATTCCATAATGAAAGGCACCATATTGGATGCGGGCTACCGTTACCATGCCATAATGAACGAATACCTTGTTAAGCTATACGACCGTTTCGGCATAGAGGCGGAAAACCGCGCCCGTTTCGGCATAACCGTGCAGCGCGGGCACAGCATACTGCTGCGCGACATTGACGAAGGGCTGGATTGCGAGCTGGCGCTCGTTGAATTCGGCGGAAACGACAGCGACTTCAAATGGAACGAAATAAGCATGGAGCCTGATAAAGAGCATCTTCCGCTGACCAGCATGGCTGATTTTAAGCAGAACATAGCCTCCATGACGGAAGAACTGCGCGCGCAGGGCGTGCAGCCTATTATGATGACCCTGCCGCCGATAGAGCCGAACAGGTATCTGGACTTTGTTTCGCGCAACGGCAACAGCCGCGAAAACATATTGAAATGGCTGGGTTATGTTGAAAAGATATACGAAACGCATAAGTCGTATTCCGATGCCGTTGCAGAAATAGCGCAGGAGCGCATGGTGCCGCTGGTGGACGTGCGAAGCGCCTTCCCCTCCGGCGATGCGCTTGGCGAATACATGTGCATAGACGGCGTGCATCCTGACAAAAAAGGCTATCAGCTCATAGCGGACAGCTTTGCTTCATTCTTTGAAAAAGCGTTAGCATAACCGAATTTATTTCCATTCTTTGGCGCATATCATGTATGCGCCTTTTTGCCATACTATCGTCAGATCGATTTTTTACATTCGTGGCGAAAGGCGGGCAAAACAACAGATGGAAATAGCAATATGGATAGCGGTGCAGGCGGCGATGTTCGGCCTGGTATGGTGGTTTGTATCCTCCAGGCGCGCAAAGGCGGAAGGAACGGTAAAGCGCCGCCCGGCCGAACGCGCGCGCGAGGAAAACGCGGAACTCAGGCAGCTTAGGGCAATGCGGGCAAAGTCGCTGAATATGCCGCTGAGCGAAAAGGCGCGGCCCACGCGCATGGAGGACATAATAGGCCAGCAGGAGGGCATACGCGCCCTGCGTGCGGCAATGTGCGGCCCAAACCCGCAGCATGTGCTTATATACGGCCCGCCGGGCATAGGCAAAACCTGCGCGGCAAGGCTTGTTTTGGAGGAAGCTAAACGGCGCGCGGATTCGCCGTTCAATGAGGATT
>CAVDFM010000005.1:25726-32174 GCA_963608365.1 bacterium
GGATTCCAAGTTCATTGAGCTTGACGCGACCTGCATACGCTTTGACGAAAGGAGCATTGCCGATCCGCTCATAGGTTCCGTGCACGACCCCATTTATCAGGGCGCAGGCCCGCTCGGCGCGCAAGGCATACCCCAGCCAAAGCCCGGTGCGGTCACAAAGGCGCATTGCGGCGTGCTGTTTTTGGATGAAATAGGCGAGCTTCACCCAGTACAGATGAATAAACTGCTGAAGGTGCTTGAGGACAGGCGCGTATTCTTCGAAAGCGCATATTACTCGCCGGACAATACGGCCATCCCGCCGCACATACACGATATTTTTGCCCACGGCCTGCCAGCAGATTTCCGCCTGATAGGCGCAACAACGCGCAGCCCGGAGGACATCCCCGCGGCGTTAAGGTCCCGCTGCGTGGAGCTGTTTTTCAATCAGCTTGGGCAGGAGGAGCTTGAAACAATAGCAAGCGACGCGGCAAAGCGACTTGGTTTCGGCATAGACAGCGACGCCGTATGCGAATGCGCACGGTACAGCGGCGGCGGACGCGACGCCGTGAACATGATACAGCTTGCTGCGGGCGCCGCGCTTGAGGACGGCCGCGGCGATATAGTGACGGACGACATACAATGGGTAGCACGAACGTGCCACCATGCGCGCCGCACATACGGCGAAATACGGCGCGAAAGCGCGGCGGGCGTATGCGCCGGACTTGCCGTAACAGGCAGCGGCAGCGGGGTAAGCATAGAAATAGAATGCACGGCGCGCCGCGTAGGCAAAGGGCAGGGCAAGCTAAGGCTGCTCGGCATGGTTGAAGAAGAGGAGATAGACCTCCGCTCAAGGAAGCTGCGCCGCAAAGGCACGGCGCTCGTGAGCGCACAGAACGCGGCATTGTGCTTCATGACGCGCTTTGGGCTGGACATAAGCGATTATGACATAACGTTTAACGTGCCGGGCGGCATACCCATGGACGGGCCGAGCGCGGGCATTGCGCTGTGCGTTGCGCTGATGAGCGCAATAACGCTCAAGCCGCCCATACCCATGCTTGCCATGACAGGCGAAATAACCTCCCGCGGGGAAGTGAAGCCCGTGGGCGGCGTGCGCGAAAAGCTGACAGCAGGCATAGAAGCGGGCGCGCAGACACTTATAATCCCCTCCGCCAATTATGAGCCGGATTTTGATAAGCTCAACGCCACAATACTCTCCGTGTCCGACATAACGGACGTTATGCGCATATCATTTGGGCTCAGTTCAAAGGAAGAATGGATAGACGGCGTTATACCGCTAATGGCATAGCGTTCATCATACAAAAGGCAGCTTGTTTCAAGCTGCCTTACTTTTTCCTTCTTATTCTGCTACATTTTCATGAACGCACGGCACCCCATCTCCCCCGCTTCCTTAAAGCCGAGCGAGCGATAGAACGCAACGGTGCGTTCCTCATTATCCGTCATCAGTTCGGTTTGGTACATATTGCCGTATTTCGCCATAAGCGCGTTCATAAGCCGCGTGCCTATTCCCATGCGCTGATACTGCGGCAGAATGAGCAGATCCTGTATAAACATTATGCTTGCCCCGTCGCCCACCGCGCGCACTATGCCGACGAGCTTTTCGCCATCATATGCCCCGAGTACGCACATCGACCCCGCGTATGCCCGCTTCAGCATATCCGGTGCGGCAGCATATACAGTCCAGCCCACGCTGCCGTACAACTCCACTATCTCCGCTTCATTAAAGTTTTCATATGGTTTGATTTGGATGTTCATTTTATTCTCCTTCACATTTCGCCATGTTCGCGCAACCACAATACCGATTGTTTCAGCGCCGCAACTGTTTTGGTTTCTATCACGCACCTTGCGCCGCACTCTCCGGCAAGCTTCAGCCTTTGCGCTATGTCTATTTCCCCATCGCCAAGCGCAAGATGATTCTTTTTTGTTGCCTCTGTTCCGTCATGGATATGAAAGTGCATCAACCGTTTTTTGTGTTCCAATATGAACGGCATGTCCTTTTCACCGGTCGCTTTTGAATGGCCTATGTCCCATGTTAAGCCAAACTTGGGACTTTCGAGAAGATATTCTATCGCTTTTTTCTCATAGTCGCGGAATCCATCCGTGTTTTCAACAACAATCGCAATATTTGTGCCGCATATCCATTCTTCGCAAAGTTCACGGAAACGCATATATGATTTCATATATGCATCGAAGTCCCTTTCGTACATGTTCACCTTTTTATTCGGCAGGGTGATATATATACCATGATTCATATGCATATTTATCGTAAGCGGCAAATTCGCTTCTCCGTACTTTTCACTTAAGCATATCAGTTTCTTTGCCGCTTCTATCGTGCGCCGTACGGTCTCAAAATACGCCGTGGCAACAAGGCCGTTAAAGTCCGCCACGTTTAAATTTTCATCAAGATGTATCGTATAATAAACGCCGTATTGCTCCGCAGTTTGTATAAACTTTTCCGTCTGTTCCAAACTTTCCGTTTGATATTCCGGAAAGTTCATGTTAAGCTCAACAAAGTTCAGCCCAAGTTCAGCGCATAGTAACGCATTATCCTCAAGCGTGCGATTCTCTATCAGCGTAGGCATCCCGAATTGCATATAACCTATTCTATCCTTTCTATCAAGGTGCACTTCCTTGTTTGCTCATCTATTTCGCTTATTTCAAGGCCGCTTGCGCTGTCGCCCATCTTCCATGTTTCATGGTGAACAAAGTACAGCTTTCCGTTGGCGCGGATGTTTGCGGCAAAGCCGACCACCTGTGGCACGTCAATTTCGTTGCCGTTTTCATCCGTGCTGACGCGGCCTGCTATGGCCGGCCCGGGCTCGTCAATGTATTCATAGTCCGTGCCAAGTATGCGCCGCCATGATTCGCATTGCTCAAAGCATTTCTCCGCCGCCTCGGTATGCTCCTTCTCCATGGCGACCATGTCCCTTTGGCTTTCTATCTCCTGTTGTATTCTCTCAGTCGCATCCTTATCCAGTTCTATCTCCAATTCTGTTATGTTCAGCTTTTCGTCAGCCGTGACATCTATGTTGTATGCTTCCCCGTTTGAAAAAACCAACGTGCGCTCCAAATGCGGACTTGACGGCAGCGAATAGCCGTAATCGCCAACGTCATAATAGTTGTCCGTATATTCAATCTCATAATATCCGTCAGGGTCAACATAGAACGGATCCATCCAGCCGCTTTCATCGTAGCCTATCTGCCCGTTCCATTTTTCGCGCCCATATATAAGGGCAATGTATTCTTCGCTGTTTTCAACGTTTGCAATAAGCTTGGCCTTGCGCTCCGCCGCGGCCTTGTTGGCCCTGTCCGTAGCTATCCTGTTTGTTATGGCTATGGCAATGATTATTGCCGTCACCACGAGGCCCGCTATGGCCCAGTTGCGCTGCACGCGGCGAAAATGCTCCTCATCTTCCCAATATTTGTTTTTCCATGCCAGCTCGTTGCCGTGCTTGCCAAGATAGAAGCTCATGAATATGCCCACTATCGGTATAAAGCAGGCAAACGCCTGATACACCCTGTTGCCTATTCCCCACCATACCGGCAGCAGGAACGCGCCCCAGTTCCATTTATCCTGTATACCTATCGGCACATAGTGGCAGCGCTGCCCCATGCCCGATTCATTGCCCTCGTCCGCCTTTGGCAAAGGCAGCGGGTTCGGTATCATTTTGGGCCGTGCGGCATATGCGCGGCAGCGGTTTGCCAGTTCTTCTATGCTGTCCGCATCGTCGGCATTTATGCCGCTGAGTATACGTTCCGTTTCGTTGGCTATCTTGCTTTCGCTTTCGGCGGCCTGCCGCCTTTCGGCAACTATCTGCGGAATAAGCCCCGGCTCCGTCTGCATGGAGCGTATCGCCTCCACGCTGAAGCCAAGCTCCCTCAGCGTTGCCACGGCCTTCAGCCTTGCTATGTCCGTTTCGTCAAATTCGGTATATTCCCTTCCGTTTCGCCATTGGCCGTGCGGCGCAATAAGCCCCTTTTCCATATAATAGCGCACGGTGCGCTCGGTAAGCCCCGTTCGCTCGGTAACTTCTTTCATCTTCATGGCAAATACCCTCCGTTTATGATAATACCATACATTCTTACGCAGGGTAAGTGTCAACACTTTTCCTGAAAAATATCGCCTTCTATTCCTATTATATCCCCAAATGCTATGCTGCCGCCGCCCGTTATGCAAACCGCGCGTGCATATGCGTCAACCCGCCTTACGCAGACCTGCTCCGTAACATACGCGCCGCCCTGCTTGCGCTCATCCGGCACAAAATACCTTATGCAGACCACGGGCCGCTCCTTTACGCAGCTGCGAAGGAGATTCAGCTTCTCATCCAGCCGCTGCTGCTCCTGCTCGTCAAGCTCTATGCGCTCGTCCGTCACCCGCGCGGATTCGCTCAGCGCCGCTTCATATCCCGTCAGTGCGGAAAACGGCGAAAACTGCGCCGCGCGGTCACCTTGGCTCATCGGCCTATGCCGCGTGGACACATGATGCGGCATATTTATAATGTCGTCATATTTGCCGCTCATTCCCTGTGCCCTCCTATTTGATGGTTGCGTTCGCGCGCGGTAGCGCCCTCTTTCAGATTCATGCCCTTGAGTATAGCATTCTTGCCGAATTTTTTCTTTATGGCAAGCATGGCCTTCTGCGCCTGCCTTTCGCGCGCCAGTTCCGCCTGCTTCTCGCTTTCGGCCGCCGCGTCGCTGAACAGGCTCATCTGCTGCGCGCGCGGCCTTGCGTTCAGCTCCGCCTCGTATTCTATTCCGTTTGCGCACACGGTTATGCGCCGCACAAGCAGCCCCTTGTCCGCCATTTTATCGAATATGCCCAGCACCGCTTCGGTTATCAGCTTTGTGCTGGCCGTTGGCTTTTCAAGATTTGCGCTGCCGTGCGCCTGTTTGGGGATGCTCCGCCCGTAGCGGTCTCGCACCACTTTGCCGGAATAATGCCGCCTGCGTTCGGCGTCCTTTATGTTTTCTATGTCGTAGCCTATATATAGCGCCATCTGCTGCGCCACAAGGCCCTTATCCACCAATTCAAGCGCCATGTTTTCCGCCATTTCGCGCACGACTATGCGCGTTTTGGCGTTGGTATACGGGCATTGCAGCACCTGCCCGCTGTTTATACTGCGCGAGGATGGCCTATATGCCTTTATGTCTGCAATGGTGCAGCTTTCCCAGCCCCACGCATGGTCTATCAGCAGCTCCGCATTCACGCCGAACAGTTTATACAGCAATTCTTCATTATAATATTCATTCGGCTTACCGACAGAGCAGCGCGCAACATCGCCCATGGTATGCAGCCCAACGGAACTGAGCCTTCGTTCATACCCGCCGCCGACGCGCCAGAAGTCCGTTATCGGCACATGGTCCCACAGCGTGCGGCGGTAGCTCATTTCATCAAGTTCCGCTATGCGCACGCCGTTCTTATCCGGTTCGGTATGCTTTGCGCCAATGTCCATGGCTATTTTGGCAAGGTAAAGATTGGTGCCTATGCCCGCCGTGGCCGTAACGCCGGTGTTTTTCAGCACGTCAAGTATAAGCCGCATTGCAAATTCGCGCGCCGTAAGGCCGTATTTTGAAAGATACGGCGTTGCGTCTATAAAAACCTCGTCTATCGAATAAACATGTATATCGTCCGGCGCGACATATTTAAGGTAAGTATTATATACGCGGGTACTGTACTGCATATAATAACTCATTCTTGGCTTGGCTATTATATATTCCACCTTCAGCGCGGGGTCGTTCTTCAGTTCGTCCGCATCGCACGATTCTCCGCCGAACTGCTTGCGCGGCGCCTTCGCGCGGCGGAGCGCATTGACCTCCTTCACCCGCTCCACGACCTCAAACAGCCGCGCCCGCCCGCTTATGCCGTATGCCTTCAGCGCAGGCGACACCGCAAGGCATATCGTTTTTTCCGTCCTGCTCTCGTCCGCAACAACAAGGTTGGTTTTGAGCGGATCAAGCCCGCGTTCCACGCATTCTACCGATGCAAAGAAAGACTTTAGGTCTATGGCTATATATGCTTTGTCGTTCACAGTCATCCTCCTTTGCGCATGCAGAACGTATGTTTGCATTAAGTATACCATAGCTTCGCCGTCCGCGCCATAGGTTTATTCAGGAAAGTTTGCTTTTCTTATTCCGAGTATGATATACTTAACCAAAACATGGATAAAGCACTAACTTTAGGAGGTAAATATATGAAGGTTTCAGCCAGCGCCTTTTTGCAGGGCAAAAAACCGGCGCTGAAAGAGCTGCTTGATAAGCTGCTCAGCGAATATGAATACGCAAGCATTCTTGGGCAGGACAGCGTAGCCAAGAACTATGCCGTATCCGCCGGCGGCACCAATGCATCGCAGGACAACGTGCTGACAAAGCGCGGCTTCATCGTGCGCGTTATGGACAAAAACGGCTACGGCGAATATTCTTTCAGCGATATTGACGAAAGCGCTATTGATTC
>CAVDFM010000006.1:0-30767 GCA_963608365.1 bacterium
ATCTTGCCCTCGTCGCTGAGCATGGCGACCACGGGGTCTATCGGCAGCGATGCGCATACGCCTATGCCGTGCTTCGCCGCAAGCTCCTTAACGTGGCTTTCACCGAAGGGGTATATCTTCCTGCCGCAGTCGGGGCAGGTGACGTAGCTCATGTTCTCAACTATGCCCAGCACCGGAATGTTCATCATCCGCGCCATGTTCACAGCCTTTTCAACTATCATGCCAACAAGCTCCTGCGGGCTTGTTACAACAACTATGCCGTCCAGCGGTATGGACTGGAACACAGTCAGCGGCACGTCTCCCGTTCCCGGCGGCATGTCTATGAACATAATGTCCTCGTGGCTCCATATAACGTCCTGCCAAAACTGCTTAACAACGCCCGCAATAACAGGCCCGCGCCAAACCACCGGCGCCGTAACGTCGTTCAGCAGCAAATTTATGCTCATCACGTCTATGCCCGTTGCGGTCTTCATGGGCAGCACGGCTTCCTCCGTGCTTTCGGCCATTCCGCTTAAACCGAATACCTTGGGTATGGATGGGCCGGTAATGTCCGCGTCCAGTACCGCGGTATCAAGCCCCGCGCGCCGCGCCGTTACCGCAAGCAGGCTGGTAACAAGGGACTTGCCTACGCCGCCCTTGCCGCTTACTATGCCAATGGTCTTGTTTACCCTGCTCTTTGGGTTCAGCTTTTCAATAAAGTCCGCCGGGTTCTGGCTGCGGCTGGGGCAGTTTTCGCCGCAGGAGGAACAATCGTGGGTACAATTCTCGCTCATGATGCATCTCCGTTTTCTGTTTTGGGGCATATGGTTGCCCGTTTCTGCCAATATAATACGCCAAATCGCGAAGATAGTCAAAGCCGCGCGCAAATATTAACAAAATAGTTGCTTGCTTATTCATTCAATCTGTGGCAATATTGTTGGGTATGCAAAGGAAGGTATCAGAAATGGTTTTTAATAGAAGGTTTATTCTCGTGCTCACGCTCGCGCTCGTATGCGCCCTTTTTTCGGCCTGCGCAATAGATGCATCGCTCCCAACCGAGCCTGCTGACCCCACACCCGCGCAGGAGCCTGAAGCAACGCCTGCGCCCGCCCCCACGCCGGAGCCTGATGCGGACGCCCTCTGCGCAATGTGCAGGGACGGCTTTTTTGCCGCATTCGCGCCGGATTATTCGGGACATGATTATACCTCCCTCGGCATGCTGGACATGCCCGGCCTTATTGAAAAGCAGCCGCTTTACGCCAAGCTTGCAGCGGACACGCATACCCTTGCCCAAATGTGCGCCCAGACCGCCGCGCAGGACGTGAAGGCTATGAGCAGCCTTATTGACCGCACAAGCGTTACCGTGAACGGAAAGTTTGACTGGCGGCTCATGGCGGCGGCATGCACAATGCTCGATGCGCCGGACAAGGCCATCGCCGCGCATACGGACGTATCCGTAACGATAGACGGCACAACGCTGAACGTATGCGTTGCCCTGCCCGATTTTGACGCGCTTTTCGCCCCCCTTGCAAGCGACGTGCATTACGGCGCGATGTCGCTTTATTGCTACCTTAATACTACCTATGACAATAACGCCCAAATACTGGATAACGACGGCAGCTATGAGCTGAGCGATGAATACATAGCCACCATAATCGATCCACTGCCCAAGCGGCACATAAAGAACGGCTGGTATGGCGACCGTTCCAAATCCACCCGCCGCCACATGGGCACGGATATCCGCGCGCGCGAATGGCAGGACATACCCTCCTGCACGGCGGGCGAAGTTGTGCGCATAGCGTATAACGACATTGCAGGCAATTACGTTACCATAAAAGATGATTACGGCTTCTATTATTCATATTGCCACATGGTGGAGCTTACCACCTTTCTCAGCGAAGGCGACCGCGTGGAGCAGGGCCAGCTTATAGGCCACGTTGGCGACACCGGCAACAGCGACGCGCCGCACCTGCACCTTTCCATAATCGCACCGGAGTACGTTTACATCAATCCCTATCCCGTACTCGCCCGCGTGCGCTACGGCAAATAGAAAAAAACGTGCAAGATTCGTTCCTAAAAGCGGTAAAAATGTGCATAAATCGTTCCTAAAAGCAGAAAAAATGTGTAAAACAGGCGTGTAAAAAGCGGTAAAAATGTGGTATACTATCCATAATACCGGTAAAGGACGGGCTTTTTTGCATGAAGCGTAACACAATAGGCGCGCTTGCCGCCTGGAAAGCAAGCGAGGACCGCAAGCCCATGGTTTTGAAGGGCGCGCGTCAGGTTGGCAAAACGTGGCTGATGAAGGAGTTCGGCCGCACATATTATAAAAACTTTGTCTATTTCAACTTTGATGAAGAAGATGAGCTGAAATCCATATTTGAAACGAACAAGAATCCGCAGCGTATAGTGGAGCTGCTTTCGCTTATAAGCGGCAGCAAAATAGAGCCGCATACCACGCTTATCATTTTTGATGAAATACAGGAATGCCCAGAGGCGCTCAATTCCCTGAAGTATTTCAAGGAAAAAGCCAACGAATATCATATTATCGCCGCGGGCAGTCTGCTTGGTACGCTGCTTTCCGCGCCCAAGTCATACCCCGTGGGCATGGTGAATCTGCTCAATATTTATCCGCTTACGTTTGATGAATTCCTTTGCGCTGCCGAGCCTGCGCTCTACGCCTACTATGAAAGCATTCAAAAGGAGCAGCCGATAGAGGAAATATTCCACAGCCGCCTTACGGACGCATTCAACAATTATTTAATAATAGGCGGCATGCCGGAATGCGTGGCATCATGGCTGAAATATAAAGACCCTGCTAAAATAACCACTATACAGCACGAACTTATAGAGGTTTACGAAAACGATTTTTCCAAGCATAACGGCAAGGTCAACAGCGGCCGTATACTGATGGTTTTCCGCAGCATAGTTTCGCAGCTTGCAAAGCCGAATGAAAAGTTCATGTATGGCGCCGTGCGTGAAGGCGGGCGTGCGCGCGACTTTGAAGAAGCAATAGAATGGCTCGTGTCCGCAGGCATACTCAACCGCGTTTATAATGTTTCCAAGGCAGAACACCCCCTTTCCGCTTTCGATAAGCAGGACCAGTTCAAACTGTTCCTTTTCGATACGGGGCTGCTGAAGCATATGGCCGGTATAGACAACAGCGCGATACTGTTGAAATCGAATTACCAATTCAAAGGCCCGCTTACGGAAAACTATGTTTTGCAGCAGCTTCGCGGCCAATTCGGCGTGGAGCCGCGCTATTATTCGGACGGAAAAAGCGAAATAGATTTTCTGCTGCAATACGGCACGGATATAATACCCGTTGAAGCAAAAGGCGGGGAGGATAAATCCGCCCCGTCGTTCAAAAAATACATTGCCGAAAACGCCCCCAAGTATGCCCTGCGCTTTTCCATGCGCGGTTACCGCAAGGACGGCAGTATAACAAATATGCCTCTTTACCTTGCGCACAGAGCAAAGGAGCTGCTGTAACTTTCAAAATATCAAAAGCGGAACGCCCATGCGTTCCGCTTTACTTACTTATTTAGAATAATCATTTGCCCATTGCCGCAACGTAATCGCAGGCGGCGTTCACGGCCTTGCACACGGCACGGGAGCTTCTGGACGCGGCGGTGACTGAATCGACCTGGCCGCCGTCCTTGGTGATGCTTACGGGCGCGCTCATGCCGGCGAACTGATCGGAGAACGAAGCTTCCTTGACCTTTGCGCCAAGGCCCGGAGTTTCGGAGAAGCCCGAACCGCCGCAGCTTATGCCCGTTATCATGCCGTTATTGTCAATACCCACGGTAACTTCTATCTTTCCGCCGTAGCCGTCCGCGGTGGCCTTGGCAACGTAACCTATGGTCTCGCCGCCCTTCTTAGCCTCGTAGCAGTAATCCACGCCGCTGTCCGCCGCAACGTCAAGCTGAACGAATTCGTCCGCTTCGCTCATAACGGTTTTCCTTGCCAGCTCGTTGCTGGCCTCGTCCTGCCGCGCTATTTCGTCCTTGGTCAGCGCGTTGGTGAAGCCCAGCGCCAATCCGGCCACGATGGAAATGATGCACAGAAGCAGCCATGCAGGTATCTTTTTCATGTTCTTGGTTCCTTTCACTTCGTTTAACTTTTTTAGCTTTTACGCCTATTAAACTTCTGTTTTGTTTTTCTCGGGACGCATATGCTTTATAACAAGCGCCGCCGCCGTGCCCGTAACAAGGCCGGTTACGGCCCCGCTCAAAAGCAGCATGGGGAAATACGCAAGCACGGGGCTTATGCCTATCACGCACGCCGCCGCAATGCATTGGCCCAAGTTGTGCGCTATGGCCCCCGCAACGCTCACGCCCACGGGTGAAAATTTGCCCGTCCGTTTAAGCAAAAGCATCGCGCAAAGGCTTAGCGCCGCGCCTGACGCGCTGTAAAGCATTGCCGCGGGACTGCCGAAAAGGAAGCCGCTCAGCAGCACCTTTATCACCGCCAGCGCAACCGCGCTCTTAACCCCGCAAATATATACCGCATACAACAGCACCGTGTTCGCAAGGCCAAGCTTTATGCCCGGTATTGCCGAAAACGCCGGCAGAAACGATTCAACATATCCCAGCGCAAGCATCAGCGAAGCAAGCAGCGCGCTGCGCGTAAGCTTATTCGTTTTCATTTTCATCCCCGCTTACGGTTATGCTCACGCCGTTGGGCAGGCACACTATCCAGCGCCCGTTGTCGCTTTGCGCATCCGCCCCCAGCCAGCCCTGCTCAACGCAAAGCTGATTTTTGCAGGTGGAACTGTGCATGCGCACATTGCCGCGCCCGTCGGTCTCTATCAGGTTTATCTTTTCGCCGTCCTGCTCTATTTTCAGCGTATCCGCCTTTTCAAGCGGCATGCGGGCATATTCCTCGCCGTTTAAGTATATAACGGCCTCTTTGCCGTAACGCGCGCCGCGCGATAGAATTATCAGTATTGCCGCTATTATGATCGCACCTACGGCCAAATAGACATCCGCCCGTTTCATATATTATATTTTATCACCCCGCGGGCGCATAACGCAACCGTATTGCGCCCATTTTATTTGTCTAAATAATCACAGCCTGTCGCTCAAAAGGTTCATCGTAAGCGTAAAATAAACCAAAATGCTCGCCGCGTCCGTAACGGTGGTCAGTATGGGCGTTGCCATAAGGGCGGGGTCAAGCTTCAGCTTCTTTGCAAGCATGGGCAAAAGGCAGCCGAGCGACTTTGCAATGCATACCGTTGCGATGAGCGTGAGCGATACTATCGCCGCCACGGCAACGTCGTGATACTGTATCGCTATGCGCGCAAAATTAATAAGCGCAAGTCCCGCGCTGACCAGCAGCGCAACGCGGATCTCCTTGAACCACACCTTTGCAGCGTCCCGCGGCTCAATTTCATCCAGCGCAAGGCCGCGAATGACCATCGTTGAGGCCTGCGTGCCGCTGTTTCCGCCCGTATCCATAAGCATGGGAATAAAGCTGACCAGCAGCGGTATGGCGGCTATGGCGGCCTCGAAATGCTCAAGCATCGCGCCCGTTACCATGCTGGAAAGCATAAGTATCACAAGCCACACTATCCTGTTCTTGGCAAGCTTCCATACCGGCGTTTTCAGGTACTCCTCCTCGCTCGGGGCCATACCTGCCATCTTTTCAAAGTCCTCTGTGTTCTCTTCCTGCAAAACGTCCACCGCGTCGTCAACGGTGATTATGCCCACGAGCCTTTCTTCGGTATCCACCACGGGGAGCGATATCATGTCGTATTTAGAGAACAGCTTTGCAACTTCCTCCCTGTCGTCCAGCGTATGCGCGTGGATAACATTTGTGTTCATTATGTCCCCTATTTTGGCGTTCGGATCGGCAAGCAGCAGATCCCTTATTGTCACCACGCCTTCAAGCTGCCTTTCGCCCGATATGACATAGCATGTGTATATCGTTTCCTTGTCTATGCCGGTGTTGCGTATCACATCGAACGCTTGGCTGACGGTGAGCCGCGGCTTCAGGTACACATATTCGTTTGTCATCAGGCTTCCGGCCGAATCTTCCGGATACCTTAAATATTCGTTTATAAGCTTCCTGTTTTCCGGGCTTGAAACCTGCATCAGCTTTTTAACTACGTTCGCCGGCATTTCTTCCACCAGGTCAACATAGTCGTCCAGATACATGTCGTCCAGTATATACCCAAGCTCCGTATCGCTCAGCATTTCAACAAGCTTCTGCTGCACGTCGCTGTGCATATACGCAAACGTTTCCGCCGCCGTCTCCTTCGGGAGTAAACGGAACAGGCGAAGCAGCGTTTCCGGCTCTTCGTTTTCTTCAAATATCTCCTCTATGGCTTCGGCAACGTCAACTTCGTTCATGTCCTGAACAAGCGATTTTACCGCGCCATATTGTTTGCTCTGCAAAAGGGAAAGCAGCTTTTCGATCAATTCGTTGTTGTTTATCATGGCAAACCTCCTTCTTTTAGGCGGCGTGCCATGCGCAAGATATGCTCAAAGAGTGCGCGTATCAGCGCACAGCTATATGAACAGGTGCATCCATCGCCATGAACAGGCCGCCTGCATATTCTGTTTTAGTTACGCTACTGGGATATGGCCCTGCGTCCATGGTCAAATACACTGTCCTTTCTTTTTATTCGGCGCCACGCGCCGTTTACTATTTTACCACGCAAAAAGGCGGCTTTGCAACCGCCCATTTGATGATTTAACACGATATATTTCGCCTTTTCAGCGCGAAAGGAATATTTCTATAAATTCGTCTATGTCCGCGTCCGTAATCTCCGCCTTGGCCATGTAGCCTATAAGCATAGAGAAAAATGCGCCGGAGCGTGCGCGTATGGTGCGCGCGTCGTTTGATTGCAGCTTGAGCGAGCCAACCTCCAGCATCAGCGCCCATTTTTTGCGCATCGCGTCCATAAGGGCGCTCAGCTCGCCGCCCGTTATCGCCGCATGGGACACCAGCACAACGTGCAGCTTAGTGTGCATCTCGTCCCATAACAGTTCATGCAGCAGGCTCTTCATGGCCTTGTGCGCGTCCGTATCGCGCTGCAGCGTTTCCGCCCAGGCAAGCAGCGTATCGCCCATCCAGTCGCCATGGGTGCGCGCCGTGTCCGCGATCAGTTCGTCCTTTGCCGGATAGTAATAATACAGCGTGCCTTTGGCTATGTCCGCAGCCTTTGCAATATCGTTCAGGCTTGCGCCGTCCGCCCCGCGCTCGGTAAAAAGCCGCGCCGCCGTGGCTATTATAAGGCTCTGTACGCTGTCGTAATTCTGCCGCTTGCTCTTCATGCCGCTCCCCCTTTACGCATGATGGCTCATTCGTCTATGTGTATAACGTTCCTTGCCCATGCGCCGGATATCAATATGGGCAGCGCTATCATGAACTTAATGGCGTTTGTCAGCTCAACGCAGGCATACACCCACCTTACGTCCATATTCGTCCAGTAGCACAGCACATAGGCCACCGGCACCACAACCACCAGCGTGAACACGCTGTCCAGCAGGAATGTTATTATGGTTCTGCCGCCGCTCCTTATCGTGAAATATGATGCATGGGCAAGCGCGTTTATCCAAATGGTGCAGCCCGCGGCTACAAGCATGCCGCTTGTCATCTCCCGCACGTTCGGCTCCACGTTGTATATCATGGGTATAACGCCGCTGAGTGCAACTATCAGCATGCCTATGAACAGATGCAGAACGAAGGACACGAATATAAGCCGCGTATCCGTGCGCCTCGCCTCTTCAATATCCCCCGTGCCGAGCTTCTGCCCTACCATAATGGATATTGCCGAACCCATTGCGAACATTATTATTGCAAAAACCTGCCAAACGGTGCTTGTTATGTTGGTCGCCGCAACAACGTCCAGCCCGCGGAAGGAGAAGCACTGGTTCTTAACGGCCATAGCCGTGCTCCAAAGGAACTCATTCGCCAGCAGCGGCGCGCCCGTTTTGGCTATCTTTTTCACCAGCTCCCCGGGTATTTCCAAATTCTTCAGCGCCCCGCGGAAGTAATGATATTTATTGAGCCTTCTGTAAGTGTGTATCAGAATATACGCAATTTCAAGATACCTTGCAACAACCGTGGCTATCGCCGCGCCCTTAACGCCCATTGCCGGCGCGCCGAAGTGGCCGTATATGAGCGTGTAGTTCAATACGCAGTTGGTAACTATTGAAATTATGCTGGCCCGCATAGGCACGGCCGTTTCGCCGGTTTCCCTCAGCGTAGTGCCGTAGGCCTGGCTGAGCATGAACGGCGGCAGTCCCCAAAGGATAACGTACATATAATCCTTCGCCTGCCCAAGCGTAGCCGCCAGCGTTTCCGCTGTGTTCACCTCTTCATTCAGGTAAAGCCAAATAAGGTTTTCCCCGAACATGGCGAATATAAGTATCGCCACGGCGGAGATTATAGTGCCTATTATAATCTTGAACCTGAAGCAGTGCTTAACGCCCTCGTCATCCCCAACGCCGGCATACTGCGCAGAATATATGCTCGGCCCGCCGAGCGAACCGAATATACTCAGATTGAATACGAATATAAGCTGATTAACTATGGCAACGCCGGATATGGCGGCGGTTGAAAGCGCGCCCACCATAACGTTATCCAAAAGGTTTACGAAGCTGGTTATGCCCTGCTGTATAACTATCGGGATCAGCAGCTTTACAACGCTTTGGTAAAAAGCCCTATCCCCTATGAATATGCCCTTGATGCGCCTAAAAGCGCCTTTCTTCTCCATCGGTATTATTATCCTTTGATTATTTCCTTGTTACGCTTATTTTTATGTCCACGCCGTCCGGCCTGTCGCTCTGTTCAACCTCAACCGTCATGCCCGATTCCCTAAGCTGGTTCACGGCCTGGTTTATTGTGTTCATGAACAGCCTGTAATCGCGCACTATCCGCATCAGCTTTGGCCGCGGCTTTGCGCCGTCCTGCTTTTCGTCATAGGCCTTGTTCAGCGTTTTTTCAACCATCTGCTCGGTCTCCTTAACGCTCAGGCCTTTTTCGGCTATCTTTTCCACCGCGTCAAGCCGCTGCTTATCGTCCGTCAGCTTTAACAGCGCCCTTGCGTGGCGTTCGCTGAGCCGTTTTTCGGTCATGGCGGCCTTTACCTCATCGGAAAGCTTTAACAGTCTCAGCTTATTCGCTATGGAGCTTTGGCTCTTGCCAAGGCGGTTTGCCAGTTCTTCCTGCGTCAGGCCGTATGTTTCAAGCAGCTTTTGGTAGCATTGCGCCTCTTCAAGGTAATGCAGATCCTCCCTTTGCAGGTTTTCTATCAGCGCCATCATTGCGCTCGATTCATCCTCAATGTCCTGCTGCACTATGCAGGCAACCTTTTCCATGCCAAGGCTCGTAACGGCCCTTAGCCTGCGCTCTCCGGCAACAAGCTCGTATCCGTCGTCCACCTTCCTAACAAGCAGCGGCTGCAATAAGCCCACCTGCTGAATGGACTGGGCAAGTTCGGCAATGCTCTCCTCGTCAAACGTGGCGCGCGGCTGATAAGGGTTTGGGTGTATGGAAACTACGTTCACCTCCGCAAGCCGTTTTGATCCCTTTGCACCGTCGCTGTTTCTTATAAAGTCGAACACCGGCATAACTTTTAGCCCTCCTTAATTTCCTTTGCCTTCCGCAAAAAAGCCCATTTTGCTGCACGCGCTATTGTAGCAAAAAGCGAGTGCATCAGTCAATAACAATATCACAGCGGCATTTTGCCTGCCGTGCCCGCCTTACGCGGATACGCCTTTGGCGTTGGGGCAAGCTTTTTGGCCGCGATAACATACCTTTCGCCCCATGCGCACGGGTATTCTATAAGCCGCGCGCCAAGGCAAAGCTTATTCATGGCGTTTTGCGCCGCGTCCAATTCTTCCTTTGCCGCGGCACCCTTGTACATTATGCTGACCCCGCCCTTCTTAACGAACGGCGCCGTCCATTCAGCAAGCACCCTTGCATTGGCCACGGCGCGGCTCAGCGCAACGTCGTATGCATCCCTGTGCGCGGCTGCGCGGCCCGCGTCCTCGCTGCGCATATGCAGCGTTTTCGCCCTGCCTTCAAGCCCTAATGCGCGTATCACCTCGTCAAGGAATATCAGCCGCTTATTAAGGCTGTCAAGCAATGTAACGGTTATGTCAGGCCGCATTATCATAAGCGGTATGCCCGGGAACCCTGCGCCGGTGCCAACGTCTATGCACTTGGCGTTTTTGGGTATCAGTTCCATGGGCAGCAGCGAATCGGCAAAGTGCTTTTCCGCGACCTCCCGCTCCTCCGTTATGGCGGTCAGGTTCATCTTTTCGTTCCACTCTATCAGCAGCTCATAATATCTTATGAACTTGCCCGCCTGCTCCTCACTCGCCCCGGGTATAAGGGAAAGTATAAGTTCCTTTGTCATTCGGCCTCCTTACGGCGCTTGAGCCATATCATCAGCACCGCTATGTCCGCGGGCGATACGCCGCTTATCCTGCTCGCACGGCCCAGGCTTTCCGGCTGCATTTTGTTCAGCTTCTGCCTTGCTTCAAGCCTCAGCCCGGCAATTTGGGAATAATCCGTATCCTTTGGCAGTAGCGCGCTTTCCATCTCGCTGAATTTTTCAACGTGCAGCCGCTCCTTTTCAATATAGCCTGCGTAGCGTTCGTTCAATTCAACCTGCTCCGCCGCTTCCGCGCTTATGTCGTCCACCTTTTCGGGATAGAGCATAACAAGGTCGCTGTATCCTATATTGCGCCTTCTGAGCAGTTCGCTCAGCTTTATGCCTGTTTTGGGCGGGGTCTCGCCGCGGCTTTCCATCAGCTTTATAAGCTTTTCTTCCGGCGGCACGGATTTTTCAAGCTTTATTCGCGCGCTTGCAATCTCCTGCTGCTTTTTCATCAGCCGCGCGTAGCGTTCGTCCGATATAAGCCCCGTCCGCCTGCCGAGCTCCGTCAGGCGTTCGTCCGCGTTATCCTGCCTTAAAAGCAGCCTATACTCCGCGCGGGATGTCATCATGCGGTATGGCTCGTTGGTGCCCTTACCTGTAAGGTCGTCGCACAGCACGCCTATGTATGCATCGGCGCGGGAAAGTATGAGCGTCTCTTCGCCCTTTATCCAAAGCGCGGCGTTTATGCCGGCGTAAAGCCCCTGCGCCGCGGCTTCTTCGTAACCGGAGCTGCCGTTCATCTGCCCCGCGAAGAACAGTCCCGCAACATCGCGGCTCATAAGCGCATTGTTCAGGGAAAGCGGGTCTATGCAATCATACTCTATGGCATAGCCGTAGCGGGTTATGTGGCAATTCCGCATGCCTGGTATTGTCCTTAGCATGTCCCGCTGCACGTCCGCGGGCAGGCTTGTGCTCATGCCCTGAACGTACATTTCGTCCGTGGATAAGCCTTCCGGCTCGATGAAAAGCTGATGCCTGTCCTTATCGGCAAAGCGCACCAGCTTATCCTCTATGCTGGGGCAATAGCGCGTGCCGGTGGCGTGGATAAGGCCGGAATACATGGCGCTGCGGTTTATGTTATCCAGTATCACCTTATGCGTAGCCGCGTTGGTATAGGTAAGGTAGCACGGGCGCTGCGCGCGGCTGTCCATATCGTGCAGGAACGAAAACGGCCTTGCGGGGCTGTCCCCGTTCTGTATTTCCATTTCGTCAAAATCAAGCGTCCGCCCAAGCACGCGCGGCGGCGTGCCGGTTTTGAACCGCCTAAGTTCAAAGCCCAGCTCCCTCAGCGATGCGGATAGGCCCTCCGCGCGGGCAAGGCCGCTCGGCCCCTGCTCCCACACGCGGTCGCCTATCAGAATGCGGCTTTTGAGATACACGCCCGTTGCAACCACGACCGCGCGGCACTCTATGCGCTCGCCTTCGCTTTTTACCCCGCCGGAGAGCCTTATTGCGCTTATGCGGCCGTGTTCGGCCTCTATCGCGGCGCACTCGCCCTGTATAAGGGTAAGCTTTTGCTCCGCCTCCAGTGCGCGTTTCATCCGCTCGTGATAGCGGCGCTTGTCCATCTGCGCGCGCGGTGAATAGACCGCGGGGCCTTTGCCGGTATTTAGCATGCGCATCTGAATAAATTCATCGTCCGCCGCAAGTCCCATTTCCCCGCCAAGGGCGTCTATTTCCCTCACGAGTTGGCCTTTGGACGTGCCGCCTATTGCGGGATTGCACGCCATCATGGCTATTGAATCAAGGTTCAGCGTTATCGCCGCCGTGTTCAGCCCCATTCGCGCGCACGCAAGCGCGGCTTCGCACCCGGCATGGCCCGCGCCAAGTACCACCACATCATAGCCGGCCATTTATTTTTCATCTCCCCTGTCGGTTTTCCGCGCGTCCTTTTTACTGCGCTCCAATTCGTCGCGGAACTTATCGTAATATTGCTTCAGCTGCTCCGCCATTGCGCTCTGCGGGCCCATGCTCATAAGGAACTTGGCCTTCTCCAGCCGCTTTTCGCGGTTCACGCGGATATGCTCGCGCAGCTGTTCGTATTTGACCACTATCTGCTTCTCGTCCGCGAAGCGCTTTATCTTGACCAGCAGCGCCGTGGCGTTCACCAGGTCTATGACGAACACGCCGTAGAAAAAGCCTATTATGAACGAGAACGCAAGGTTGTTGGAAAGCCAAACGAGCGCGTTTTCAATGCGCGGATGGATAAGGAAATAATATACCGCGCTCAACACCGCCCAGCCCAGCGTGAACTTGGGGCAGATTATGCCCTGTATATTGCCCCACTGCTTGGAATAGTCCCAAAGCTTAACATGCAGAAGCTTTATTGAAATAAGCCCGGCAATGTATTCAACCAGCGTTACCGCCGCCGCCATCACGGCGAACAGCGTCGCTTTCCTGAGCGCCGTATTCTCGATGGGTATATATTGTTCCAGCAGCGAAAGCAGGAACAATACGCACAAACTGAACCCGTACAAAGGCAAATAGGGTCCCGAAAGGAACCCCGGATTTATCCATTTGCGCTCAGGATTGGCGGAGGAGAAGAAGCGGCGGAACACCACCTCTATCCCCCATCCGGCCATGCTGCCCACAAAGAACAGGAACGCTATCGCGAGAAAAAGGTTCATTCTTCCTCCGTCTCCTCGCCCTTGTCGTGCGGGGCGAGCGCAACGCTTGCAACCCTTGTGCCTTCGTCTACCCTCATCAGCCTTACGCCCTGCGTATTGCGGGAGAACACGCTTATCTTATCCACCGGCGTGCGGATAACGGTGCCGTCGTCGCGGATCATCATTATGTCCTCGTCCCCCGTGCAGACCTTCATGCAGGCAAGCTTGCCGGTCTTTTCGGTTATGGCATTGGCTATAACGCCCTTGCCGCCGCGGTGGCGCAGCGGGTATTCTTCTTCATCCGTGCGCTTGCCCATGCCCTTTTCGGTTATGGAAAGCACCGTCATGCCCTGAGAGATCAGGTTCACGTCGATAACTTCGTCCCCGTCCTCAAGGGTTATGGCCCTTACGCCGGTAGCCGTCCTGCCCATGGGCCTTACGTCGCTTTCGTTGAAGCGCAGGCACTTGCCTTCCCGCGTGCCTATGAGCAGATCGTCATCGCCATTGGAGAGCAGCACGCTTATCAGCTCGTCCCCATCCCTCAGGTTCTGGGCAATTATGCCGCCCTTGCGGATGTTGTCAAAGTCGCTCATGGGCGTTTTCTTTATAACGCCGTCCTTAGTTGCAAGCACAAGGTATTCGCCTTCCGTATCCTTATCCACGGGGAATACGGCGGTTATCTTCTCCCCGCCCGCAAGCTGCAGCAGGTTCACTATGGCCGTGCCCTTTGCCGTACGCGAAGCTTCGGGGATGTTATAGCACTTTATCTTATACGCCCTGCCCGTGTTGGTGAAGAACATTATGTAATTATGCGTGCTCGTCACGAACAGATGCTCCACAAAGTCCTCGTCCCTCGTGGCCTGCGCCATTATGCCCTTGCCGCCGCGGTTCTGCGCCTTATACGAGTCGGCAGCTATGCGCTTAACGTAGCCAAGGTGCGTCATGGTAACGGCCATGTCCTCTTCCTGAATGATATCGTCCAGGTCAATGTCGTCCGACGCGGGGGCTATCTCCGTGCGTCTGGGGTCGGCATAGCGGCGCCTTACTTCCAGTATTTCGTCGCGTATTATGCCGCGCAGCTTGTTTTCGTCAGCCAAAATGCTTTCATAATAGGCGGCGGTCTTGGTCAGCTCCGCATGCTCGTCGTTTATCTTGTCCCGCTCGAGTCCGGTCAGCCTTGCAAGGCGCATATCCAGTATAGCCTGCGCCTGCTTTTCGCTCAGCCCGAAGCGTTCGCACAATGCCGTCTTAGCCTCCGCCGAGTTCGCGCTGCGCTTTATAAGCTCAACAATCTCGTCTATATTGTCCAGCGCTATCATCAAGCCTTCCAATATATGCAGCCTTTCCCTTGCCTTATCAAGGTCGTACTGCGTGCGGCGCGTTACCACGTCCTCCTGGAAGCGCATATAATGATACAGCATCTCCCTAAGGTTGAGCACCTTCGGTTCGCCGTCCACAAGGCAAAGCATTATCACCCCGAACGTATCCTGCATTTGGGTATGCTTATAAAGCTGATTCAGCACAACGTTTGCGTTAACGTCGCGCTTGAGATCGATTATTATCCTAAGGCCCTTGCGGTCGCTCGCGTCGCGCAGATCGCTTATGCCCTCTATGCGTTTTTCATGCACAAGCTCGGCAATTTTTTCAACCAGCCTTGCCTTGTTCACCTGGTACGGTATTTCCGTTACAACTATGCGGCTTTTGCCGTTGCCCGATTCCTCTATTTCCGCGCGCGCACGCACCAGTATGCGGCCGCGGCCCGTGCGGTACGCCTGGCGTATGCCGGCGTTGCCCATTATTATGCCGCCGGTGGGGAAGTCCGGCCCGGGCAGGTAGCCCATAAGCTCTTCAACCGTTATTTCGGGGTTATCGAGCATGGCGACGTATGCGTCTATCGTTTCGCCCAGATTATGCGGCGGAATATTCGTGGCCATGCCTACCGCTATGCCGCCGGAGCCGTTGACAAGAAGGTTCGGGTAGCGGCTGGGCAGCACCTTGGGCTGCATGAGCGTTTCGTCGAAGTTCGGCATGAAATCGACGGTGTTCTTGCCTATGTCGGCCATCATTTCGTCCGCCAGCTTGGACATTCGGGCTTCGGTATACCTCATGGCGGCCGCGCCGTCGCCGTCCACGCTGCCAAAGTTGCCCTGGCCTTCAATGAGCATATAGCGGCTGTTGAAGTCCTGCGCAAGCCTTACCATTGCATCGTAAACGCTGGAATCACCGTGCGGATGATATTTACCGAGCACGTCGCCGACTATACGCGCGCTTTTATGGAACGGCTTATCGGCCGTGAAGCCCTGCTCGTCCATTGAATAAAGTATGCGCCTGTGTACGGGCTTCAGTCCGTCCCTAACGTCGGGCAGGGCGCGGTTTATAATAACGGCCATGGCATAGGAAATGAAGGATTTCTTCATTTCGCTTTCCAGATCAAGCGGCCTTATGCGGCTTATCTCGTTTTCGTTCATCGCTTATCTCCTCCCCTGTTAAACGTCCAGATCCACAACAAGCTTGCTGTTGTTTTCTATAAATTCGCGCCTGGGCTCCACCTTATCGCCCATCAGCACGGAGAATATCTCGTCCGCCTTCATCGCGTCCTCAAGGTGCACCTGCAGCATAACCCTGCGCTCGGGGTCCATCGTGGTTTCCCAAAGCTGCTCCGGGTTCATCTCGCCAAGGCCTTTATAGCGGTTTATAAGGGGCTTGGGGTCGCGGCCTATGCGCTCAAGTATGCTGTTGAGTTCCTCGTCGTCATAGGCATAATATATGTTCTTGCCCTTTGTTATCCTGTAAAGCGGGGGCTGCGCAACGTATACATAGCCCTGCTCTATCAGCGGGCGCATATGGCGGAAGAAGAACGTGAGCATAAGTATCCTTATGTGGCTGCCGTCAACATCGGCATCGGTCATGCACACTATTTTGTGATACCTTAGCTTGCTGGTATCGAATTCATCGTCTATGCCCGCGCCGAACGCCGTTATCATGGCGCGTATTTCGTTATTGGCAAGTATTTTGTCCATGCGCGTTTTTTCAACGTTTAGTATCTTGCCGCGAAGGGGCAGTATCGCCTGATGCGCGGGATCGCGCCCCATCTTCGCGCTGCCGCCTGCGCTGTCGCCCTCAACAATGAATATTTCGCACTTTTCGGGATCCTTCTCCGTGCAGTCGGTCAGCTTGCCGGGCAGGCTTGTTGAATCGAGCGCGGTCTTCCTGCGGGTAAGTTCCCTGGCCTTTCGCGCGGCGTCCCTTGCGCGGGCGGCGGTAAGGCACTTGTCCACTATCGCGCGCGCCTCGGTAGGATGCTCTTCAAGGTAAACGCTCATGCCCTCGCTCACCGCGCTGTCCACAAGGCCGCGGATGTACGCATTGCCAAGCTTTGTCTTTGTCTGGCCCTCAAACTGCGGCTCAACGAGCTTAACGCTCACTATCGCGCTCAGTCCTTCGCGTATGTCCTCGCCCTTGAGTGCGTCGTCATTATCCTTGAGTATTTTATATTTGCGCGCATAGTCGTTCAAAACGCGGGTCAGCGCGCTCCTAAAGCCCACCAGATGGCTGCCGCCCTCGCCGGTGTTTATATTGTTGGCGAAGGTGAACACGTTTTCGTTATAATCGTCGTTATACTGCAACGCGACCTCAACCGTTGCCACTTCCTGCTTTTCGGGTTCGTTGCGGCTTGCGGTTATGTACACGGGTTCTTCATGCAGAACGGTCTTTTTGCGGTTAAGGTGCTTAACGAAGTTTACTATGCCGCCTTCGTAGCAGAAGGAGCGAACGTCCGGTGATTCGGCGCGCTCATCGCTCACGGTTATCCTTACGCCAGCGTTAAGGAAGGCAAGTTCGCGCATCCTGTCCGCCAGAATTTCAAAATTATAGTTCACCTCGTCAAAAATCTTATCGTTGGCTAGGAATGTTATGCTGGTGCCGCTTTCGCCTTCGGGAATGTCCTTTATGGCCTTAACAGGGGCCTTAGGCTCGCCATAGGAATATTCCTGATAATAAAGCTTGCCGTCGCGCTTTACTTCGGCTATCAGCCATGTTGACAGCGCGTTAACAACGCTCAGGCCCACGCCGTGCAGACCGCCGGAGACCTTATAGCCGCTGCCGCCGAACTTGCCGCCCGCGTGCAGCACCGTAAGCGCGACCTCCAGCGCGCTCTTATGCATCTTTTCATGCATGTCAACGGGTATGCCGCGGCCGTTATCGGTAACGGTAACGGAATTGTCGCCATGGACTGTAACTTCAATGTGGTTGCAGTATCCGCCCATAGCCTCGTCAATGGCGTTATCCACCAGCTCCTTCACCAAATGGTGCAGCCCGTGGAAATCCGTTGAGCCTATATACATGCCCGGGCGGCGCTTTACCGCCTCCAACCCCTCAAGCACCTGAATTTGAGAGGCATCATAATCGGTGTGGTTGCTCATTTTCCGTTTTCTCCTTGTTTCAAAAAATCATATCGGCCGTCCGGCCGGATCCTTCATTTTCAGCTTTGCGCCTATTCGCGCGTAAGCGTGCCCGCCTCGCAGCGCCATGCGTTTATGCCCTTCAGCCCCGCGCGCTTTAATCCTTCAAGCGTGGTGCAGGTCAAAAAAGTTTGGCAGTCGCTCATCGCTTCAAGCAGCGCCCGCTGCCGCGGCTCGTCCAGCTCGCTCAAAACATCGTCCAGCAGCAGTACGGGGCTTTCCCCCGTTTCGCCCTTGATAAGCTCCAGTTCGCTCAGTTTAAGGCTGAGCGCGGCCGTTCTCTGCTGGCCTTGGCTGCCGAATACCCTAACGTTCGTGCCGTTCAGGTTAAGCTCCAGCTCGTCCCTGTGCGGGCCTGAGCCGGTGTATCCGCGGCGAATATCGTCCAAAGCGCCGTTATACAGCGCCTCGCTCAGCGCGGCCTCCGCGTCCCCGCCGCCCATGCGCTCTATGTCCACATCCGGAGCATAGCGCACCAGCAGCGCTTCCCTTTCGCCCGATATCTGCCTGTGCAGCCGGCCGGCTATGAGTCCAAGCCTTTGCACGAATTCCGCCCGCATGCGCATTATCTCCGCGCCCGTTTTGCTAAGCTGCTCATCCCAAATATAAAGCTGCTGCCTAACGGCGTTCATGTCCGCCTTGGCGTCCGGCTTCAGCATGGCGTTGCGCTGCTTGAGCGCGGCGTTATAGCGCTGCAATGTGTAATAATAAGCGGGCCTGAGCTGGCTCAGTTCCATGTCCATAAACCGCCGCCGTTCGGCAGGCGCGCCCTTGACCAGCTCCAGATCCTCCGGCGAGAACATTACCGCGTTCAGCGCGCCCATAAGCTCGCCCGTGCGCTTGGCCATAAGCTTATCTATGAATATCTGCTTGCGTTCGCCGCTTTTAAGCTTTATCTCTATCGTGCGGCCGCCGCTTTTCGCCCGAATGTCCATGCCTACGTATCCGCCCGCAAAGCCCGCGCGTATCAGTTCCGCATCCTTCGCCGTTCTGTGGGACCGCCCGAAGGCACACAAAAAAATGGCTTCCACCGCGTTGGTCTTGCCCTGTGCGTTCTCGCCGACGATAACGTTCAGGCCGCTGTCCGGGCGGAGCAGAAGCGATTCATAGTTGCGAAAGTCATTCAGTTTCAGCCGCTCAATAAGCATACCTTATTTTATCATATTCACCCTGTTTTCATCAATAGCGTAAAATAAATATAAGAAGAAAAGGGGCAGCCAAACACGCACCTCAGCAGACAAAATGCCCATATTTTCGTCTTTTTTCAAAAAAACCGTGCGAATATTGCAAATAGGTGGTATTATAGTTGAGGTTTTATACTCTTTATTCTATTTCCGGAGGACTCATACCATGGAAAAACCCAAACGCCGCTGGGGCGACCGCAAGGATGGCCGCCTTATACGCGAGCTTGACCCGATGCACTTCATTGTGCCGCTTATCTATCCCAACCGCTGCGATAACGAGGCATATATTTCGGAGCGCATCGATCTGACCAACATAAACGCATACCTTGCCAAGCGCAACGCAACGGAGACAGATTTCCCATTCACCATGTTCCACATAATCGTTGTTGCGCTGCTCAAGACCATCACGCTCCGCCCGAAGATGAACCGCTTCATAGCCAACAAGAACGTATATCAGCGCCATGCCATATCCGCGGCGTTCGTGGTAAAAAAGCTGTTCAGCGACAACGGAGCCGAGGCCCTTGCCATAGTTTATTCCGACCCCACGGACAATATAGATTCCCTGCGGGCCAAGCTTTATAAGCAGATATCCTCCTGCCGCAGCGATGCGCTGGACCGTTCGAGCGACAGCATGGATATTTTGAACAAGATGCCGCGCTTCCTGTCCAAATTCTTAGTATATCTTATAACCAAGCTGGACAAGCACGGCTGGTGCCCTGAATTCCTTATCGGTTCAGATCCGTATTATTCTTCGGCGCTGCTGACCAACCTTGGCTCCATAAAGCTGAAGAGCGGCTATCATCACCTGACCAACTGGGGCACATGCTCCATATTCTGCGTGGTGGGCGAAAGGAAGAAGAACCCCTTCTTCAATCAGGACGGCACGTTTGAAATGCGCGACAGCGTGGATATCGGCCTTACGATAGACGAGCGCATTGCGGACGGATATTATTATTCAAAGACCATACGCCTGCTCAAAAAGCTGCTGGAAAATCCGGAGCTGCTGGAGCTCCCCCTGAGCGAACCTGTTGAATATTGATTCTAAGCACACAAAAAGCGGGGCTTATACCCCGCTTTTTAGTTACTCAAAATACTTTCTCAGCTTTGTTGCATCCTTAAATTCAAACCGGCTTTCAAACGCGCGGGAGAAGAAGCCTATCATGGTGCCGTTGAGCAATGCGCAGATCACCGTGCCTATCTTTACCCCTTCAAAATGGCCGAAGCCGAAAAATATGAATGACATGGCCACGGCCGCAAGGCAGCTTATGCAATCATACGCGGTCTTGACATGGTTTATGTTCCGCCCGTATTTGGCCGCAATTTCCTTCACAAACAGTTCGTATACCTCCGGCGCGATATATGTATGGAACAGCATGGATATGCTCGCCGCGCAGCATACCGCGCCCGTTACGAAGCACGTTATGCGCCCCGCTATGCCGTTCACGCCGAACAACGCCACTATCGCCATCGAGCCATCCAGCAAAAGGCCGTACAGCACCGCCGTTATGAACGAAAAAAGATAATACAGCCTAAAACGCCTGAGCACTATCATCATCGCAATCAGCAGCGCCGCCTGCAGCGTGTATTCCGCCATGCCGAACGTGAAGAACGCGAACGTTTGGCTCAGCTTAAGATACAGCAGATACGCCGGCGCGACCGCCATAGATACGCCAAGGTCGCTCGCTTCCATAAGCGCCGCGCTGAACGCGAGCAGCACAAGGCCGAATATATAGGCCAATTCCGTATAGAACGTTCGCTTTTTCATGAATACCTCCGCCCCGTTTCTCCGGCCCATAAAAAATGCCCCACAACCGCCTGTATGCCGGGCATACTCAGCAGGCTGTGCGGCGAAAAGCGGCAAGCGCCGGAAAAATCCGCAACCGATTTTGTAATCAGAGTATAGCATAGCGCGTTCCCGTCCACAAGGCCGAAAAATTTTTGGCATCAAATTCGGTTATAATTGTTGACAAGCATCGAACTTTGCGCTACAATACATAAGCACGTTCAAGGAACGGCAATGCGCCCATAGCTCAGCGGATAGAGTGCCCGGCTACGAACCGGTAGGTCGCAGGTTCAAATCCTGCTGGGCGCGCCAAACAAAAAGAACCACCAACGGTGGTTCTTTTTGTTTGCTTGTATGGCAGGATTTGAAGGGCGGATAAGTAAACGCAAAGCGTTTACCCGCCCCGGTTTGAGGCGCAGGGCGAGCTGCGCTGCGCGGAGCGCAAGCAGCGAACATACCGATGCCGAAAACCAAATCCTGCTGGCGCGTCACGGCTTCGCCGCACGGATATGTTTGCGGTGCGCTTTGCTTCATGGCGGCCATGCCGCCGCTTCATAAAAGCCGACAGGCTTTTGCTTCATGTTTGCAACGCAAACGCTTCATAAACGCAAGTATCTCCATCCACGATGCCGAAAACCAAATCCTGCTAACGCGCCGCGGCTCCGCCGCACGGATATGTTTGCGGTGCGCTTTGCTTCATGGCGGTCATGCCGCCGCTTCATAAAAGCCGACAGGCTTTTGCTTCATGTTTGCATAGCAAACGCTTCATTAACGCGAATATCTCCATCCACGATGCCGAGAACCAAATCCTGCTGACGCGCCGCGGCTTCGCCGCACGGAATTTTATGCGGTGCGCTTTGCTTCATGGCGGTCATACCGCCGCTTCACAAAAGCCGACAGGCTTTTGCTTCATGTTTGCAACGCAAACGCTTCACTTGCAGTTCTTTTGCGCCAAATAGCCCGTTTTATCCGCAGCCGTGATCTTACGCAGCACTTTGCATGGGTTCCCCGCCGCGATAACGTTCGGCGGCACGTCCTTGGTTACCACGCTGCCAGCGCCGACTATCGCATTATCGCCTATCGTCACGCCTACAAGGATCTTCACGTCCCCGCCCAGCCAAACGTTTTTGCCTATATGCACAGGCTTCGCGCTGCATCCGCCGTTTATGCGTTCTTCGGCGTCTATGGCATGGTTTACCGGATATATTCCAAGGTTGGGGCCTATCAGCGCATTCGCGCCTATCTCCACCCGCGCGCAATCCAGTATCACGCAGCCGAAGTTTATATACACATTGTCATCAATGAATATGTTCTTACCGAATTCGCAGCGGAAGTCCGGCTCTATCCATACTCCCTTGCCAACCGCTCCGAACAGCTTTTTCATCAGCTCCTGCCGCAGCTCGGTCTGCTCATCATCCGTGGCGTTATACGCGCGGAACAGCTTTTTCGCCTCCACCCTGCGCCTAAACAGGTCGCTGTCAAAATCGTTATATATCTGCCCGCTTAAAAGCTTTTCCCATTCACCCATATATTCCTCCTAAAAAGGCGGAAGAGCTTTCGCCCCTCCGCCCGTTTTTTCGATATTTTAGCCGAACAGCTTGCCTATGCCGCTTATTATATCGCCGGCCTTATCCAAATTGAGTTTGGTCTTTATGGCGTCCGCCAGCTTGTTTATCTGCTCATCGGGCAGGTCTATGCCAAGCTTGGATTCAAGCGTTTTCACCGGCTCCTTGGTGAAGCTTTCAAGCAGCTTCTTGTCCGCGCCTATTTTCTTCGCCAGTTCCTCGGCCTTGCCAAGGAGCTGATTTATGTCCATTTTCTTCAGATCGATATCCATTTTGCTTACTCCTCCACTTTTTTAACTACCGTTGCCGTGGGCGCGTTCCTATGCACGCTCTCTATGCCTGCAATGCAGCTGACCTTGGCCTTATAGCCTTCGGACACGGCAATTATTTCACCGTTGCGCGCCTTGAGACGGAAGCGGTATTCGCCCGCCTTATCGGAATACATTTCAAACTTGGGATGGGTCTTGGTTTCATAATTTGCAACGGTCTGATCCTCAAGCTGGGCTATTTCCGCGTTCTTGCGCACGCTCTCAAGCCCGTTCATGCAAGCGGCTTCGGTAGTATACACCTCTGACGTTGCGATGACTTCGCCGTTATTGGCCTTCAGATCGAACTTAAAGCCGGTTTTGGTCTGCTTTACCACAAATTTACCCATGTTCATACCCACTTTCGCTTTGATTTTTATTTATTATATCATATATTTTTATCAGCACAACGGTAAAATGGCCTTAACCCGACATTTTTTGGCAACATAAAAGGGACACGGGTTTTGCCCCATGCCCCTTGCGTATTGACCTTTAGTTCAGCCTTATTTCCTTTGCCTGCTCGGGATTGAATACGCCTTTCATGTCATACTTATTGTATGTGCCGTATTCATTGAGCACGCGGCCATCCAGCGAGTAAGTCACTATGAAACGCTTGCCGTCCACGCTTGTCCAGTTTTCGGCGTCCCATGTGAGGTAGCCCGCGTCATCGGTGCGCTTCTCGGCGAATATAAGATCCACCTGGCGGTTATCCTTGGCCACCATGTCGGTTATCTCCGC
Source organism: bacterium (assembly GCA_963608365.1). Classification (GTDB taxonomy): domain Bacteria; phylum Bacillota; class Clostridia; order Christensenellales; family CAG-138; genus Phil1. The sequence continues at coordinate 23,017 of CAVDFM010000006.1, forward strand.
GGTGGTCAGGTCGCGTTCGCACTTCTGAATAAGATCGTTTACCTTCATTGTTCTGCTCCTTACGGCTTAGCCGACGTATCCGGCCTTCTTGAGTATCTCAAGGGCGCGGGCGTGGTTAGCTTCGCTCATCATTACCAGCGGACCGGTGCAGCCCATGCCGGTTTCGGCATAGATGCCCTCTTTCCACAGGGCCTGCGCGGCATCCTCAAGGTCCATTACCTCTATGCCGGCTATGGAAGCGGTGCAGGGCTCTGCCGCGGGCTTGACTACCTTTTCCTCGCTTGCGGCGGGCTTGGCGGCTGCCTTGCGCGCTTCAAGTATCTGGGTCAGGCCGGCCTTTTCAGCCTTGGCAAATTCTGCATTCGCCTTTTCGAATACCTTGCCCTTAACAAGCTCTGCTGCATACTCCAGCGCGTTCGCTATGAGCGGCGCACCGGAAGCGCGGCTGATTATGAGGATAAGCTTGTCGTAACCCTTGCCGATGCCGGGGCCGTAGCCAAAGCCGGTGGATTCAAAGCTGCCGCCGGTGGTAAACGCGGCAAGCATCTTAACAAGCACGTTGCCGGTAAGCGAGTCGGTCACCAGCACGTCCGGCGTGCCTTCCAGCACGTCGTTGCCGCGCATCACCGCGCCGCCGTCCGCACGGGCGGACTCGGCCCAGGTAAACTCGTAGCCGTTGGCCTTGAGCTGGTTGAGCGCCATCTCGGTCTGCCTTGCGCCGTCAACGTTCAGTATGCCTACCGTGGGGTTTTCCACGCCGCAGGCCTTGGCGGTGATAATGCCGGAAACGGCGTTCTTTATCATGCCCTCTATGCGGTCCGAGCTGGAAGTGCCGGTGGTGTTGGCGATGAACATTTCGCGGCCCTTGGCGGGGGTTATGGCGCGGCCTACGGTGGAAACGCCGATGGGGAACGGATAGTGCATGGTAACTGCGCCGTCCACCTCGTGATTATTCAGCATCTCCTCCATCTTCTTGTGGCCCTCTTCATCGTTGGCCACGGGGATGGTGGTTACGCCTTCGGCGGTGAGCGTGCCGATATAGTACACGTCTACGCCGCGCTTAGCAGCCATTTTGGCGGCAGCCATGGCGTTCTCCTCGCCATGCTCGCTGCCCATGCCGGTAAGGGCGATCTTCGGGCGGTCCATGAACGCGCCGGTTTCAAGCCCTTCCGCCATCTTCAGGAATGACTGCGCGATTATCTTTTCAATGCTGCCCATGTTGCGCACCTGCCTTATTCATCCTGCCCCATGAGGGAGGTGGCAAATTCGCGCATGGCCTTGGCTATCATCTTCTTGACTTCGTCTTCGCTTACGCCGGCTTCGGCTTTCTCGCCCTTGTTCGCCTCTATAACGAAGGATACGCCGTCAAACAGGTTGGTCATGCGGCCAAGGAACAGCGAACCCTTGCCGATTATCATAACGCGGTTGATCTTGCCGGCCATGATATCGTTGCGGGCAAAGCCGATGTAAGGCACGCCGGAGGGGATATGACCCTGGGTAGGCGCCCAACCGGTAAGGCCATGCTCCTTGGTAAAGGAAGCAAGCTCGCTCTTCTGAATGTCGCCGCGCTTTACGGCCAGAGCAGCTATCATCTTGTAGTTAGCCAGCGGCACGTCGCCTGCGCCGGCGGGCTTGGTGATGTCCGGGTTCTGCATTTCGGGGGAGAACTTATCAACATCGGTGACCTTCAGACCGGCCCTCTCCAGAGGATCGGTGACCAGGCTGCCTATAACGGCCTGCGGCGCGGAGCCGGTGCCTACGGTGTGGCGGCCGAGTATGCTAAGATCCACAACGGGGCTTACGCCGTCGTCCTGGGTCAGCACTACGGCGAAACCGCCCAGCATGTCCTCAAGAATGGGCAGACCCTTCTTGACATGGTCCTTGCCGTTCATGCCCAGCTTAGCGGTGCAGCCGCCGGCGGTGACGACAACGGTCTTGTATGCGCCGGAAGCGACCAGAGAAGCGGCCTCTACCATGGCATGGGCGGGGCCTGCGCAGAAACCACGGGTATCGGAACCGGTGGCGGCGTTAAGGCCGGCTATTTCCGCAACGGACTTGGCAAAGTTACCGCCGCCGCGCTGGTTCATATCGCCGCAGGCTTCTTCGCAGCAATCTATAACGTATTCAACGTCTTCCTTGTTGATGCCGGCATTCTTTATGCCGCTGAGAATGGCAACTACGCATGAAGCCTTGCTGACAAGGTTTTCAAGCATGGTGTGCGCGGAAAGGTTGACGTCTATGTCATGCGCGCGGTTTACGCAGCCGACCAGCACGTTGTTATCATACAGGCCTTCGGAATGCTCTTCGGCAACAAGGCGCTCTATCTCGGCAATGTCCACGCCCTCGTTAACGCGGGCCATGATGCTTTCGTCAATTATGGGGTTGGCGGCAAGCTGATCGCGATACTTGGCGACGAAGTTCTTGTCCAGCTGAACAAGCTCGAATACGTCGCAGGCCTGCAGCAGGAGCAGGAACTCTTCCTGGGGCATCATCTGGCCGAACTGGCCGTAACGCTCGTGGCAGGGGCATTCCTTGTCGTGCCAGGGCTGGGGAATCTCGGCAAGCTCATCGGGGGTGGCGTTGCCAATGTAAACCTGGTTGGGATAATAAGAAAGTACCTGCTCAAAGCTGCGAAGATGACTGGGCAGCTCCTTGAGGTACTCACTCTCAGGATTGACTACGCGCTCGGTTGTCTGTGTGGTGCCGTTATGGATGACCATATCGGGGGTATGTACGAGTATGTAACCCGCACCCTTGATTACGCTCTTCATGTTGCATCTATCCTTTCAACATAATATTTCTTTTTTCAAAAAAGCGCATACCGCGCTCAATTTGCTGTTTTTCCAAAATAGGAAGGTCGGGGCGCGGGCTTACGCCTGCGCCCCGCGTGTGAATGCCTTAATACTTGCAGTACTGTTCGCGGACGGAGGTCATTTCGTTAACTATATCGTCAACATCCAAAACCATTTCCATCATCTCTACCTGCTCGCTATATACGTCAGGATCGAACTCTTCCTTTACTTCAGGCTCGCACACATGATACACCCTGAGTCCCAACTGGACTCCTGTCAACGGACCTGCGAAAGTGGGGTCACCATTGGTGACGGTCTCGGCAGCGAGACCGGCAGCCTCGCCCTCAGCAGCGCCCAGAAGAACAACGGTGTTCTCGGGGCCATACTGCTCGGCAAGGGCCTTTACGCGCCTCTGGTTCTCCAGGTCCATTGCACCGGCGGACGTTCAGACAAAGCACTCCGTAGAGGAGAAGACAACATCTGCACCTGCGCTCTTAGCGCACAGTTCGATAGCTTGTCCGGGAACGCCGTCACGGTCACCGATTATGATGACCTTCTTGCCAGCTAAAATGCTCATGCCACATCCTCCTTTTCCATTATTTATAGAAGCCTTTCGGCATTCTATCTAAAAGTTTTGTGCCGTTTTACCGGCGGAAAAGGCATACAGGCTAAAATAATTTATTAGCCGATATGCTTCTTTATCATGTTCTCCACGTTTTCGGGAGTAGCGTCGTCCTTAACGAGGGAATCTATCATCTCGCCGTTTTCGTAGATAGCGATAACGGGCAGGCCGAGAACCTTCTGAGAGATAGCAAGGCGGCGGGCCTTGGTGGTGTTAAGGGCGCAGAACTTCAGCTTATCGCCATAGGTTTCGGCATAGCCGTGAACATAGGGCATAAGGGCGGCGCAGGGTACGCAGCCGTCGCCATAGAAATCTACCAGTACCTTACCGGGGGCCTGAAGCACTTCCGCTTCAAATGTGTTTTTATCAACTTCCAGCATCGTTATATCCTCCTTGGATTATTTGCTTAATATAATAACCTTATTCCTTGTGATCCGCAATATATTTTTCGGCCTGCATGGCGGCGATAGCGCCATCGGCAGCGGCAGTCACAACCTGGCGCAGGCTCTTCACGCGCAGATCGCCCGCGGCGTATACGCCTTCAAGGTTGGTATGCATATTGTCGTCGGTAGGAATATAACCGTTTTCCATGTTCACCTGACCCTCGTACAGGGCGGTGTTGGGCAGCAGGCCTATGAAGCCGAACAGACCGAACATTCCGTCGTCCTCGTCGGCCTCTATGGTGGTCAGTTCGCCGGTCTTGACGTTCTTAACTACCATCTTGGTCAGTATTTCGTCGCCGTCCACTTCGTCTACCACGGTGTCCCACATGAAGTGCAGCTTCTCATTCTTGAAGGCCTTCTCCTGTATGGACTTGGCAGCGCGCAGCTCGTTGCGCCTGTGGATAATGGTGACCTTGCGGGCAAACTTGGTCAGGTACATTGCCTCTTCAACGGCCGCATCGCCGCCGCCGACAACGTAAACTTCCATGCCTTCAAAGAAGGCGGCGTCGCAAGTGGCGCAGAAGGAGATGCCCTTACCGACAAACTTGCCTTCGTTCTTGCAGCCTATGGGGCGGGGGAAAGCACCGGTGGCCAGTATAACGGTTTTGGCATAATACTCGCCCTTGGTGCCGACGAGCTTTTTAACATCGCCCGTGAGCTCAACGCTCTTTATAGAATCGCGCGCACGCTCTGCGCCGAACTTTTCGGCCTGCTTCGTCATGCGGGCGATAAGGCTGGGGCCTGATTCGCCCTCAAGCTGTGCGCCGGGGTAATTTTCAATTTCATTGGTGATGGCAATCTGGCCGCCATCCTGGCCTTTTTCGATAATAAGTGTGCTGAGGCGTGCGCGGCCGGCATACAGACCGGCAGTCAATCCCGCAGGACCCGCGCCAAGGACTATCACGTCATAGATCTTGCTCATATTCTTCGCTCCGAATCATTTATTTCTCCGCCCGCGGCCCTATTACGGGCCGCGGGACGTGAGTTCGGTTTAAGTGCCCCGTTTCAGTTTACGATCAAACCTCGAAAATGGTCTGGTCCTGAACTTCGGTAGTCAGCGCTTCGAGGGCGCGGTTGACTATCTTCTTGCGGAGGTTGTATTCTTCCTCCGGAGTGAGGGCGGGGTTGCCCAGGGGGTGAGGTATGGCGATAGCGGGAACTATCCTGTTCGCGCCGACCGTCATGGAGATGGGGGTAACGGTACACACGTGAACCACGGGGATACCGGCCCTTTCGATTTCCTTAACCATCGTTGCACCGCAACGCGTGCAGGTGCCTCAGGTCGAGGTCATGATTACAGCGTTAACACCGGCCTGCTTCAGCTTCTGAGCATACTCGGAAGCGAACCTCTTGGCATTGGCAACGGCAGTACCGTTACCGACGGTGGTGTAGAAGTAATCATGCAGCTTGCCGATCTTGCCTTCGCGCTCGAATTCGCGCATGACATCGACGGGCAGTACGCGGTCGGGATCCTCGTTGGCGTATACGGGGTCGTATCCGCCGTGAGCGGTCTCGTACTTATCGGGAGTCAGATTCTCAACACCCGCTATGCAGTATTCGCCATAGTGGGAAGCGGAGGAGGACTCTATATGATCGGGGTTGCCCTTGGGCACGATACCGCCGCTGGTGCACAGCGCGATAACGGCATGGCTCAGATCCTTAACAGCGGGATTGGGGGCAACGCGGTCGAACGAAGGCATGGGGTACTCGGTGGTGAAGGGCTTGTCAGCAAGCTTGTTGAGCAGCATCTTCACAGCGCGCCTGGAACCACGCTCCTTCTCGAAGAAGTTGACGCGGATGCCGTTGTTCATGTAACCGTCTTCGCAGGAAGCGCCCAGCTTTTCACCCTTCATCAGCTTCATGGCGAGCTTGGCCATGGTGGGGGCAGCCTTACGCATACCGGCGGCGTTGTTGGTGGTGGCAACGATGAGGACCTTGTCCTTCAGGTCGGCACCGGGGTTCTCTTCGTACATACCGGTGAGCACGGGGATGCCCAGCTCTTCCTTCACGGCCAGCGCGATGTTGGCGCAGGCATAGCCGTAACGGCCGGCGTTGAACGCGGGACCGGCGATGAACAGATCGGGTTTGATTTCCTTGACCCAAGCAAGAATCTGGGCCTTGGATTCCTTCTCATGCTCGGCAAAGTGAGAGTCGCCGCAGATGATAGTGTTGACTATCGTGGCTTCACCCTTCCATGCTGCGTCAAACGCAGTACCGGGGCCAACGGCGCCTTCCCTGAGCTCAGGAGCGATATGAGCCATTTCCTCGCCGCCGATCTGGGCGAAGAACTGGTTAATATAGTGTACTACACGATAACTCATGTTCTGTTTCTCCTTTCTGAGCCTTACCTGGCGCTGAGGCAGTTAAAGCCCATTTCGTTGGTGGCGCCGGTGATTACCTGCAGCTCCGCCTCGATGGTGCCATCGGGCCTGAGGGAACCAGCGTGACCGCCAGCGATCTTGTCAACGTAATCGAGGGTGCCTATAACCTTGTCCAGCTTGGGCAGCTCGATAACCATGTTGGCGTTACCACCGGTGACGACCGCGTCAGCCAGAGGATCGGCATCGGCCAATGACTGGCTCTTGCCATCCTGACCGGCGTATTCGTCGGTGATGATGGTGGTCTTTACGCCAACCTGCTCGATCTTCTTGGTGTTCATGATCAGGTCGGTATCGGGGTTGCCGAAGCCTTCCTGGCTCACGATAACGCCGTCAAGGTCCAGCAGACGGCACAGCTTGGCGCTCCAGTCGGAGGAACGCTGCTTGTCGGCCAGGTAGACGTTTTCGTTGGTGATTATGTTGCAAACATAATTCAGGGTCTTGCCGTGCTGCTCGAACAGATCGGCAACGACGGGGTTATTCTGATGATGATAGGTGGTGTTCTTATCGCAGGCGGAAACGCAGTTACCGCTTATGATAGCGCCGTCCATCGTCTCAGTGGGGTAAATGATGGTGGTCAGGGTGCGCTTGGCATCTACGCCGTAAACATAGGTGTCGTGCAGCAGACCCTGGCTCTGCAGCATGTGGACATAGCCAACGCGGGGCAGATTGGGGTACTTTTCAAGACCTTCGCGGATACCGAGGGTTTCATATTCCTTGGTCTCGTCGGGGGTCACGTTGCGGCCAAGCTCACCGATAAAGGTGGCGGCACGCAGGCCGGCGATACGCACGGCATGCTCATACTCGTGCTGATGCACACCCTCAACCTGGGTGCAGACCATTACGAGGTTAAGGAGCTTGGAGAACGGAGTGTACTCCGCACCGGGGCCGGTCATGTCGATGATGCCCTCCTGGAAACCCACGATGGGGCCAGCAGTGACAACCGCCATGCCGCGCAGGACATGGGTCTTGCCGGAACCAACGGTGTCCACCTTGGCTATAACGCCGGGGAACTCGCCGCCGGGGCCCTCTACCTTTACGCGGGGCTCGATAACGTCCTTAACAGGGGTAATGCGAACGCTCTCGCCGGGCTTTGCAATGTCAAAGCACACGGATTTTACGCAAGCCTTTACGTCGTCATCCTCATAAACAAAGGCCTTGACGTCATCGGCGTTTACGAAAAGCGTTCCGTTTTCAACCTTGGATTCGTTTGAAAATTGAATGTCCTTGATCTCTATAAAGCCCAATTCCAATTTCAAATCGAACACCTCCTCCTTCTTTTTTTGCATGGTTATATTTGGTTATCCAGTTTACTAAGACCCGCCGCCGCGTCGTAATCCACGGCGCCGCACAGCAGGGTATAGTCGATCAGTTGAAAGTCCCCGAGCACCTTCTCGCTCAGCATCCTGTTGCGCGGGGTGAATTTATCATACGCCTCTACGCAGTTGGATATTATCGCAGCCTCGTCCGCGTTCATCTTATGCGGAACCTTTGAGACCACAACGGACTTATAAGG
>CAVDFM010000006.1:30777-31722 GCA_963608365.1 bacterium
TATAGAGCTTATGCCCCGCATACACCAGATCCCGCACCGTTATGAGTATAGCGCGATAGTTCTCCTCGGGCAGGTAACGGACTTCATAATACTTACTGAGTATCTTTTCGACCAAGGGATTGTTGGTCACTATCATAAAATCCCGTCCGTTCTTCATGCTCGACTGTTCGCCTTTCTCCGTTCCGCCTCCCGGTTTGATTGATTATATCTTGTCAATCGTACCGATAAAAATAGAGTCGGCATACGGCATACTTAATACCCGTGCCAGACTCTGTATCTAACCTGAGAGATTCCCCGTCTCGCGGCGGGTTGCGCCTTCGGTGCTGTTCGCTTTCCAGAGTTCGTCAGATTACAGTCCTTTTGCCTGAGATATTCGCGCAGATTCGGCCTTATTCCGCGCTTATTCCTTCGGCTCGCCCTCAGCCCTGCGGCCGGTACGCATCTCCTGCAATCGTCGTCCGAAACTATTCGTTTGCCTATACAGAGTTATCCTCTGTATGGTTATAAGATAGCCCATTATCATTAAATTGTCAATATAATTCGGCATTACTATTGAAAAACATGATATTGAAGTTAGTTTGAGCATATAAGCGATAATTCGCGGGATATCGGTCGCGCGAATTCGGGGGTGCAGTATCCAAAAGGCTCCCCGGCCGGGGAGCCGGCAAACCGAAGGTTTGACTGAGGGGTTGACGTAAACAGCAGCAGCCACGCTGCAACCCCTCCGTCTGCTCGTTTCACTCGCATCCACCTCCCCTTTCATGGCAAGCTAACTCCTTCCGTCTTTTGCTTCGCAAAATCCACCTCCCTCAAAGAGGGAGGCTAAACGTAAGAGTTTATAAAGTACGCCAAAAGGCTCCCTCTTAGAGGTTCGGAGTTGAGCGCCGCCAGTGGCGGATGAAGCGAAACGGAGAACGGGCAGGAACAGGGAGAATTACGAACGGC
>CAVDFM010000007.1:0-30514 GCA_963608365.1 bacterium
ATATTATATGTTCTATTTCAAGTATTCTCCCGGCACGTCCTTCAATATTATTTTCAATTCGCCCGCCGACTCGCCCTTGTCCTGGCATATGTCCATAAGCAGCTTTGCCGCGGCTATCCTGTCCGCGTCGCGCGCTTCGGTATCGGTACATATGTCCGTAAGCGTGGCTATGCATATTTCAACGGTGGCCTCCCGCGTTTTTGCCATATTATCCCTCCTTTTTACAAAATAAGCGGTTGTATATGCCCCTCCATATATGGTATCCTGCTTTTTGAGGTGCATGATATATGAAAAGATTTGTTTGCATGTTTATAATAGCCGCGCTCGGCCTTGCGCTGTGCGCCTGTACGCATACCCCCGCTTCCGTGCCTACTCCCGCGCCGGCGGAGTCGCCCGCAGCGCCGCAGTTCAGCCTTATACCCACCACCCCTGCGCCGCAGGAAAACGGGAGCCTGGCGGATATTTTCGCAGACGGCGGCACGGAGCTTAGCGAAGCGGACGGCGTTACCTATTCTGAGGAGCGCGTGTTCTATCCCGAAGGCGCGGACGAAGCATCCGCCCTGTTCACGCTTGAATATACCCTGCCCGTGTTCGGCGGCGGCTTTATAGGGGCGGACAATGCCAACGCCGAAGTTGCCGAATATAAGGACGAGCTTTTGACCCGTGCCGCGGAAGAATACCTTCCCTATGCCGATGGCGAGGGCGCAGCCTATGCGCGCGTTACTTCCCGCGTTACCCGCGCGGGCGGGCTTACGAACATATTCCTCAGCGAAACCGCCGTTTTCGGCGATGCGGATGCGGATACCAAACCCAGCGCGATAGTGCTCGATGCTTTCGGTGAACGGCTTTCCCTTGCTTCCGCCGCAATGGTATACGAAGCCGAACCCCTTGCCGCGCAGCAAATATTCAATATGATAGAATCTTCGCCTTCATCCGTAACCTACGGGGACGTGACGGTGGATACGATCGCGCTTGCGATAGATATTTATTCCGGCTTTTTCGCGGCGGAGCAGGGCTACGGCGTGATAATACCCGCGGGAGCGATAGCCGCTGAGGAACAGGGCGCGCTTTCGTTCATTATCCCCAAGGATGCTTTCTATCCCGAATGCGTGGGCGAAACCATAACCGCTGCCGAGTATGAACGCCTGCGCGGCCCGCTCAACGACCTTGCGGCGGCCTGCGCGCTGGATTATTCCGATTTTGACTCCTCTTCCCCCGCGCCCTATGTTGTAAGCACGTTCATGAACCGCCTCTTCACCCGCGGCACGGAGGATACCCGCTTTGTGGCTGTAAATCGGGAAGAATACGAGCGCGCGTATTATTCTTACTTCGCCTCAACCGTGCCCGAGGGCGTATACAGCGACGGGGACGGCACCTATGCCGAAGGCGGCAGTGTTATGCTGCCCGTTTATCCGCACGCGGACTACGTTTTCCGCATTGACGATGCGGCGGCGGAGGGCGACAACGTTACGGTTTACGGCATGATATGCTCCGGCACGCCAGGCACGGCGGAAGCATATGAGCTTACCTATGCAAGCGCGCTCCTTGCGCGGGATAACAGCGCCGCGTGCGGCTTTGTGCTTATCAATATGCAGCTTCGCTGAGCGCTTCGTTCCGCTCCTTCATAAGACTCAGCGCCTGCTCCTTGCCGTCAAAAAGCATCAGCTCAAGCGCCGCGTCCGGCGCAAGCATATTGAGCCTGACGAGCGAAAGAATCGTTTCGTTATGCGCCGCCACGGTGAAGCGGTTCTCCCGCTGCGCCTTAACGGTTATCATAAATTCTATGGGCAGCGCGTTGTTCAGCGGGGACAGCGCGTACATATCCTTATAGGTGAACGCCATCGTCTCCTTTTTGCCCTTCAGCCGTACAGTGCGGCTGAATGCGCAGTATTCCCGCTCCACCTCAAGCTCCTGCCTTACGGCTTGCTCAAACGCGCCGTGTATAAGCCGCGCGGTCATTCGGCTGCGTTTGCCGCTTGCTTCCTGCAATGCGGCTATTGCGCTTGCCGCGGTAACGCCGCCGTAGGTCGTGCCGCGGGAAAAATCATTGGAGCCGGATTCCTCCTTTATGCTTTGGCGTATGGCTTCGGCATACTGGGTTATATATGCGGGCAGCGGCGCGGTCGGGAACCAGGTTATGCCCGCAAGGCTGTCCCCCTGATGCACTTCCTTTGACCAGTCCGCCATGTCCGCGGGGTCAAAGCCGCTTGCGCCGGTTATGAGCAGCTTGTTATGGGAGGCCATAAGCGCGTTTTTCAGCACGATTTGGTCTATCTTGTCCGCATAAAGCTGCTGCGTGGCAAACATATCCACATAGCCGTACCCCAGCGCCGTGCCCTTGCGCGGGAAAAGCGCGGTTATTACGAAGGGATATTCCCCGTGCGCGTAGTAGCCTTCCGGCTTTACGGTGCGGCTGTCCTCCAGCATCCTTCGCCCCGCAAGGCGCGCCATATGCACGCGGAAGCGGCCCGTTTCCTTATCGTATTCCCTTTCCCAGCATTCAATCATCAATATGCGTTCATCGTTCCCGCGGCCCAAGTGCGCGTCGCCCTGCGGCATAATCGTATTCGCATCCGGCTTCAGCTTAGCGTAATCGTCCGGATAGCGGCTTTTGAACCATTCCTTCGGGTATGGGGCGAACTTGAACACCGCGCGGGAATCCTGTATGTCCGCGCACATGGGGTCTGCCATAATGTTGTGCGCATCCGCATGGCGCAAAAACGCCCCGCCGAGCCCGCCGTCCGCATGGGGGTCAAAGCCCGTTTCCTGCACCATGTAGCCGCCTATGAGCAAATCGTGCAGCAGCTTTGCATATTCGTTTTCGTAATGGCAGCGGCGGTGGTTTTCGCCCAAAATCTCGGTCAAGGCCTGCGCGGCGCGCTCGTTTGCGGGGTCGTCCGCGGTTATTATCGCCTCCGGCATCTGGTCCATAAGATCCGCGCGAATGTTTTCTATTGTTGATTGCAGCACGGGCGTAACGGGGCGCGGCTCGCGGTTGTCGCTCTGCGGCACGTCGTGCCAATGCTCGCCCATGTACAGCCTTTCGCAGCGTTCAAGCCGCTGCCACTCGGCGGCGTATGCCTGCCTATATTCATCGAACAGCGCGTATATGCGCTCTATCCTTGCTTCGTCCTGTTTCATATGTTTTACCTTCTCTTTCTTCAGTATTGTTGTATTATTGGTTCATGAAGCTCTTTGCCGGTTTGGCGGTGCAGAATGGGTCGTATGCGCGGCGCTTTGGCGGCTCCTTTATGCTGCTTTTGCTCGGGCGGGACATAAGGCCGTATCTAAGCGCTTCGGGCGCGTGATCCTCGCCGTCGGCCGCGTCCTCGCGGTTGTGCGGGCTGTACATCAGCATGGGCAGCGTGCGGATAAGGTTTTCGCAGCAGTCAAACGCCTGCCACATGGGCTTTCCGTCCGCGCCGTCCGCCATGTATGCGCGCACCCTTTGCCAGCCCGCTATGCGCGCATTGTCCGCGCTTGCCAGCGGCACTCCGCCCCGCGCGAAAAGCTCCGCCAGGCTTTCGCCTTCAAAGCCGTCGCCCTTCAGTATCGCGCCCCGCTTTTGCCACATGTCCGGGCTTGCCACGGTGTAGCTTATCTCCTCGTCCCCGCTCAGCTTAATTATGCTTTGCGCCACCTGATCCGCCCGCTGCTGCCTAACGTACAGTTCGCGGTATGTGTATATGCGCCCGTCGCCGTCCACCGCATGCCAAAGCACGCAGCATGGGTCGTTGTAGCCCCAGTCCATGGAGCGGAACCGCCGCCACCAGCGCGGCAGCTCAAACGGGGCGATAACGTGCCTTTTGCGGGAAAATTCGCGGAAGTATTGCCCCGCCATCGCGTCCCAGTCGCCGTAAAGGTGCGCGCGGCGCATATCCTCCGGCAGGCTTTCAAGCGCGCGCAGGTATTCCGGATTCGCGCTCAAAAGTATTTCGTTATCGTATATGCTTGCGGGTATGAATGCGTAATCCTCCGCCCGCTCGCCGTCCTCCATCCGCCTGTCTATAAACAGCCGCTTCACCCAGCCGTGCCCAACGTTGCCCGGGTTGCATGTGTAATACATCCTCGGCTTAAAATCCTTTCGCGTGGTGCGGTTGCAGGTGGTCAAAAAGCGCATCTGCTCCTCGGTAAAATGCGTGGCCTCCTCCATGCCTATAACGTCGTATTCCTGACCCTGATACTGATATACGTCGTTCGCCCCGTCGCAATAGCCAAGCTTCAGTCGGCTGCCGTTGGGGAAGCGGAACACGCGCTCCGTGGCGTTATATGCCGCGGCGTCGCCAAGCTCTTTCAGCAGCGGTATAACGTGGTTCTCTCTCAGCTCCGGCAGCGTGCGCCTGAGCAGCAGGCAGTTAAGCCCCTTATACCCCAAGCACAGCAGCACCAGCTTCCTTCTCATTGCCCAGCTTTTGCCGCCCCCGCGCGCCCCGCCGTAGGCCGTATGCGCCGCGGTGGATGCGAAGAACTCCGCCTGCCGCGGGTTCGGCCTGCCGTATAATGTCAACTCCATTGCTGCTCCGTTCCGTATGCCGCGCTTGAACCATACAGCCGAAACGCTATCAGCTTTATAAGCCTGCGCCTGTGGCGGGCGATGGTGCTGCGGTCGTAGCCCATGGCCTCCGCAATGTCCGTATCGCTCAGGTTCTGCTCGTAATACTGCTTCAGTATGCCGAAAAACGGATCCGTCTCCAGCGCCCTCAGCGCGCTGTTCATCTTCTTCAGCTCGTATTTATCCGCGCTTATGCGCTGGCGCAGCATATTCAGCTGCACGGCGTGCACCTCCTCCGGACTGAGCCGCATGCCCGTTTTTATAAGGCTGACCATCGATGCATCGTGCCGCTTCAGCGCCGCAATGCCCTTGTCCTTCAGTTCGCTGTATTCCCGCCGCGAATCCTCCAGCCGCCCTTTTACTATGTTCAGCTGCCTGAGCCGCTGCTCCGCGCTGTGCATGGCGGTCTTCTCCGCATCGGAACACCTGCCCGCCATCCTCTGCGCAAGCATACCGTTTTCAATGTACCTATCTCTCTGTTGTGTCAGCATTATGCCTTCTCCTTTCATCGCTCTCGCGTTTATCAGAACGTTCGTTCGTTTCTTTGTACCGGCATAATATCATCCGAACAATAGTTCCGTCAACCACCAATTTTACAAAAATGCCGAATCAGTACATAAACATGTACCGATTTTTGCAAAGTTGCACAATCGGCGTTTTTATTTTCTTAATTTCGCTGCTTCGGGGCATGATAATATAAAAAAGAAGGGATAAGAACATTATGAAAAAGAGAAAGAACCGCCCCCGCACCGCCGCAGCCAAGGCCGTTGCCGCCTTCACCGAAACCGGCGCGGGGCCCATCCCGTCGGACGTGCAGGGCAGCTACACCGGCACGGATAACCTGTCGCCGGATGAAAAGCCCGTGCAGGATGCGGATGATTTGTAGGGTGGAGGGATTCGCCCCCCCACTTGCCGCCGCCTACGTCATGTGCTATTATTCTACATAAAAATTTGCAGGTCAGGAGGATGCTGTTATGCAGATAAAACGTATCCATCAGGATTTTTCGGTATGTCAGGTGGCGGACTACTCACTCGTTGATTTGGATGCGGAATACAGCTTCATAGGCAAAACGGACGAGGAGAAATCACTTGTTTGCATCACGGGCGATGTTCCCGCGAACGCCACCAAGCGCGACGATAGCTGGAACGCCTTCCGCATCGAAGGAGTGCTCGATTTCTCGCTAATAGGCCTATTGGCAAAAATAGCTACCCTGTTGGCGGAAAACGGCGTTTCCATATTCGCCGTGTCCACCTATAATACCGATTACGTTTTCATAAAAAAGGAGTCCTATCAAAAGGGGCTGGATATTCTCCGCTCCGCCGGATATGAGATCATGGAGTGAGAAAGCCGGCTATGAGCGTTAGCGAATATACTGAGGGAGGAAACTAAGTAAAGAGCATCTAAGCAACTTTATACTCTTTTTTGCCAAGGGGCCAGGGGAGGTTCGGAGTTGAGCGCCGCCAGTGGCGGATGAAGCGAAACGGAGAACGGGCAGGAACAGGGAGAATTACGAACGGCAGTGAGTAAGACGACCTTGTTCCAACCAGAGCGTTAACTCGTATATCTTGGCACATAGTGCCATCCCCAAAAGGCGCCACCGCGTGCGGGGGAGCTGTCTGTGAACGAAAGTGAGCAGACTGAGGGGGAACAACTCGTGGCACTTGGCAGCTTTGAGCTGTTCCCCTTTCGTCACGGCTGCGCCGCGACACTTTCCCCGCCAGCGGGGACAGCTTTTGGTTGGTGGTAATCCAAAAGGCTCCCCCGGCAGGGGAGCTGGCAAACCGAAGGTTTGACTGAGGGAGTTTCCCCAAAAATTCAAAAAACGTTCATCTTTTCGCCCCGCGGGATTTGTGGCTATGGGGCAAAAATTGGTGTATAATGCATGCGTCGGCACGGCGGTATGCATCCGCGCCGGGGAAAGGCTATACGCATGAAAAAAACGCTTAAAATAATACTCATTGTGCTTGCGGCGCTCGTGCTTATCTGCGCGGCGGCGATAGGCATATTCTATATAAGAATAAACAACCCCGCGAACGTGTTCGATCACCTGAGCGACACGCCCGCCCCCGTGGACATTACCCCAACCCCCGCGCAGGAAACGCCCGCGCCCACCGATGCCGCGGCAACGCCTGCCGTTACGGAAAGCGCCGAGCCCACGCCCGAGCCTACCCCAACGCCCATGAGCGAGGCGGAGCTTGAGAGCATGGCGGATCTTTCGTTCATGAAGAACAGGGTAAATATACTTGTGCTGGGCATAGACCGCAGCGAGGAGCGGCTGGAGTCCAACTCCTTCCGTTCGGATACCATAATACTGGTGACAGTCAATTTCAAAACCGGCGATGTGGACATGATAAGCTTCCCGCGGGACAGCTACGTTAAGCTATACAATAAAAACGGCGAGCTTATAGACCCGCTTGACCCGTATAATAAGATAAACGAGGCGTTCTCGCGCGGCGGCATGATGAAAAAAGGCGGCTATCAGAGCGAGATGAATACCGTGAGCGCGCTGCTCGGCGGCATACCGGTGAATTACTACGTCAGCTTTGACATGACTGCCGTAAAGGAAATAGTAAACGCAATGGGCGGCGTGGATTACGACGTGGACGTGGAAGTGCGCATGAACGGGCGCGAACTGCACCCGGGTATGCAGCACCTTGACGGGCAGGGCGTGCTGGATTACTGCCGCCAGCGCAAGGGCAGCAGCGACACCGCCCGCGCGGACAGACAGCAGCGGATGCTAAAAGCCATATTCAATCAGATGAAGTCCACCGGTCAGATAGCCAACATTCCGAAGATATACAAGGCCGTGTCGGACTGCATAGAAACCGACCTTTCGTTTGAGCAGATATGCGCGCTGTCCCTTGTTGCGGTACGTATGGACGCGGAGCAGCTTGACAGGCACATGATTGCCGGCAGATTCGCAAGCCTTTATTCGCGCGACGTATGGCTGGTGGACAGGGAAAAGCTTATTGAGCTTATAAAGGACGTGTTCAATGCGGATGCGGTTATTGCCGAGGACGTTGACGGGGATGCTATACTTGCGGCGGCAGCGGAGAACAACGCCGCCATTCAGGGCGAGCTTTACAGCGCAACTCTGCTTTATAATGAAGCCAAGAATATAACGACGACCTACTCAGCCTCCCTTTCAAGCGGGACTAAGAGCACAATATCGTCGCTCAAGAGCAAGCTTGCAACGGCCATCCGCCGCGAATGCAAGCCCTATCTTGACCAATATAGCATAAGCATGGCCGATGCGCTCAACGCCGCGTATGCGGAGCTTGGCTTGCAGCAGAACGCATACGGCATGCTGAACAGCTACTCCGGCGGCATGGACTACACGAACGGCGGCACGTTCAACTGGGCTGAGGACGATATTGAGGACGATTGATTGACTAAAGCGCGCAAGCGTTGCTATAATAAATAAGATAAGCTGCCCGCATGGGCGGCGCAATGCAACGGAACGGAGCGGAAATGATAGACGGCTTTGATATAGGCGACGCGGTGGAGATGAAAAAGCCCCACGCATGCGGCGGCAACACATGGCAAATAACGCGCACGGGCGCGGACATAAAGCTGAAATGCTGCCAATGCGGCCGCGTTGTGATGATGGACAGGCTGGATTTTTTGAAGCGGGCAAAGCGCATAGTTGCGCGCGGAGGTGAAAATGAGCAATAGCACCATAAATAAAAGGCGGCTGAACGCGCTGAAAAACGCGGCGGAGTCGCTGCACGAAAAGGATCCTGTGTACAAAAAGGATTCGGACAGGCGGTTCATAGTGTCGCTTGTGATAGTGGTAACGCTGGCGCTGGCGGTAAGGCTGTTCATTGCCGAGCCCACGATAGTGGACGGCGAAAGCATGTATCCAACGCTGCTCAACGGCGAAAGGATGTTCGTTGAAAAGGTGAGCCTTTGGTTCAGCGAACCCAAGCGCGGGGAGATTATCATATGCTATTACCCCGGATACACCAAAAGCTGCGTTAAGCGCGTTATAGGTCTGCCCGGGGAGACGGTAAGCGTTGAAAACGGCATAATATACATAAACGGCGAGGAGCTTGAGGAATCGACTTACTGGAAATACCGCGGGGAGATAGATTTGGACATGGGCGAGGTCGTTGTCCCCGAAAACAGCGTTTTCGTGGTGGGCGACAATCGCAACAACAGTAAAGACAGCCGCGCATGGGGCGTTGGCGCTATACCGTATGAACGCATAACGGGGCGCGCGCACTACGTGATATGGCCGCTGTACGCAGCAAGGAGCATATAACATGGAGCTTTCTCCAAGGGCCGCGCGCAACCGGGGCGAATACAAAAAGCTGAGCATATACACAATAGCCGCAAGCATACTTGCGGCTGCGTGCGTTGTGGCGCTTATATTCACGGTGTGGTTCACGGCGGTGATAATAGAGGACCGCGGCATGGAGCCCACGCTTGAGCGCGGGGACGCCGTGCTGTGCGATAAGCTTGCCCTGACCTTCGCCTCCCCCAAGCGCGGGGACATGCTGTGCTACCGCGCGGTTTACGGCGGCGGGGTATATATGGGCCGCGTGGTGGGCCTTGCGGGCGAGGAGGTGGCCATAAAGGGCGGCAGCGTATACATAAACGGCTGCCTGCTCAAAGAGGACTACATAACCGAAGCCTGCCCCGTTGACATGGAAAGCATAACCGTTGGCGAAGGAATGTTTTTGCTCCTTCCCGATGCGCGCAGCAGCATACAGAGCACCGCAGGCGAAGAGCTGATAATAAGCGCGGAGCGCATAATAGGCCGCGTTGCCGTGCGCGTCGCGCCGATAAGCAGAGTGGCGGTGTTTGGGTAGGGTTTTATCTCAACCCCTCCGTCAAACCTTCGGTTTGCCAGCTCCCCGTCAGGGGAGCCTTTTTGTTAGTGCAAACACATTTCCCTTGCAATTCGACACTATTCTACATTATACTTAATTTAAGCGCCTGCCCCGATACGGACAAAAGAGGCGGTTGGTCATAACTCTATCCTTAAAGCAAAAATAATTTAAGGAAGGAGGTGACCCTATGATGCAATGGTCGGACTTTTTTGCGTTCTTGACTTTCATTGTAGCACTTTTCAGGCTTTTCCTGAAGGTATTGCAAATTGCACTGACTTTCGGTAAAAAGAAAAGTAACCGTCGCGGTCGAATGTAACGGTTACTTCTCTTAAGTAATTAACATATGGCCAACCGTCTCCGGCAGGCGTGATTTTCTATATCTATTATATGCAAATTCAAGCCTATATGCAAGAAAAAACTTAATAGATCAAGCAAAAAAGGCTCCCCAGCCGGGGAGCCTTTTGGTATAGCGTCATTTTCCCCGCACCAAAAAGCCCCCTTCGCAGGGGGCTTTCAAACAAATCAGAACGGTTGGACTCTCACTTTCTCTTTTTATAATGGCAATCGCAATACGGCCCGCCGGAGGCGAGGGTGTATTCGCGGGTGAATACGGTGTTCGACTTTTCCGCCATGACGTAGTCGTAGCGGCACATGGCGGGGGTTATTTCCTCTATGCCGAGGCTTTTGAGCAGATGGCACAATCCGCAGGTGTAGAACGTTGCGGTGTAGCTGTTTATGTCGGGGCCTGGCGTGTAGTCGAACACCCAGGAATACGGGTTGGGCGTGCGCGTGCGGCTCTTTTCCGCGCTCTGCTTCAGCTTGGCCTGCGCCTTTACGGTGTAATATTTCTTGTGCGCAAGGAAGCGGCGCATTACGGCCGTGTCCATCGCCTTTTCATAATATTGCCCAAGCGTATCCACGTCCGGTTTTTTGCTAAGGCCCATATATACTGCCGCAAGCATTGCGCCGCTGAGTATGTTCACAAGGAATCTGTCGTCGCGGTCAAAATCGTTCACCTTTGCCAGTATGCTTTGGTAGCGCGCCTTTGCCGCGCGCATTGTGCGCTCCGCATCATCATCGGTGATCATTGGCAGCGCCGCCTTAAAGCCCGGCGCAAATGCCGCCCACATTAGTCTTGGCATGAATCCATACTGCATTTGCCGCACCTCCGCATCGAGTTAGTGTTCTTTAACTGACGCTATTATATAGCAGCTACCGCGCAAATGCAAGCGTATAAAATTACAGCAGGTCCCTGTAATACAGCCCGCCGGTTCTGCGGAAATCGGGCGCCTGTCCGCTCTGGAACATGTCGCATATGCGCATGGCTTCCTCCCGCGGTTCGGTGGTGAAGCGCAGCGTTACGAAATCCACCCCGCCGTAGGGCTTATCCCCAATGTAAAGCGGCACGCTGTTTAGAAGCTCAGCATACTTTTTATTGCGGCAGAGCATTGTGAACCGCTCCCTCTTTTCATCTATAAGCACGTTTTTGCCCGTGCAGCCGCCGCAGCCGTTTTCGCCCTTGGCGGGGCAGGCGCGCATTTTCATCAGCGCAAGATAGCCGTAGCCTATTATGCCGCGGCGCATATTGCCGCCAAGCCTGCGTATAAGGTTCATTTTCAGTTCAAACGAAACCGTTGCGTCCGCAAGGCCCAGCGATTCAAAAAGCTCAAGCGAGTGGCTGTTGAGTATGTTCAGCGAGCTGTCGCCATGCACGTTAAAGCCCATCTCAAGCCCAAGCTGCACCGTGCCCAAATTGTCCGCCGTAACGTGGCGAAGGCCGGCCTTTTGCAGCCTGATAAGCTTTTCCCTAAGCTTTGGCATGTCATCGGGGAAGCAAAGCGCGGGCAGCTCGGCAAAAAGCCTTTCGCCAAAGCGGCCTATCAGTTCCTCATGCGCAATTATTTCATCCACGCCGAGTATTATCGCCTCCGCCTCCGGATGGTCGAACAGCTGCGCAAAGCTATCGAATCTCAGCCGCAGCGCTGTTCTTTCGGCTGCGGTGTGCTGGCGGGGCGCGGGCAGGACTGCTCCCGTGTTTTTATACGGTTCCCTTGCGGTGCGCCGGGCGGCTATGCTTGCTATCGCTTCGCGGCGCATGGCCTTTAGCGCGGATACGGACAATATGGCGTCAGCATCCATATCAAATTCGGCATGGTCAATGTAATACGGCGTGCCGCCGGTTTGGCCTATCGCCTTCAGCGCGGATGCTTCGGTAACGGGCTGCGTTTTGGCCCGCTCCGCCGCGGGGCCGTGTACGGTTGTGCTGAAGGTGCCGTCCGTCATGAACAGCTCCGCTTCCTTCCCTATGTGTACGCTTAATTTGGCGTAAAGCGGAACTGTCTGCGGTTCGGCGGCATAAAGCGCGGCAAGCTTAGGCAGCACGGCGGAGGCGGACATAACGTCCTCCTTGCTGCGCGCGCCGAACATATCCGCCGTGCGGCGGCCGGTATAATATCCATCGGTAAAGCCGCTGCGCGAAAACACGGCCTTCAGCGTTTCTATATCCGGCTTTTCGCCGTTTTCTGCCTGACGGCAGGCGGTAACGGCGGCGGCAACGTATTCGGGCCGCTTCATGCGCCCTTCTATTTTCAGCGCGTGTATGCCGCTTCGCATCAGTTCATCCATGTGGCCTATGAGGCACATGTCCTTGAGCGAAAGCGCGCGCTCCTTTTTCCCCAGCTTAAAATTAAGCCTGCACGGCTGTGCGCAAAGGCCGCGGTTGCCGCTGCGCCCGCCGAGCATTGCGCTCAGGTAGCACGCACCGCTCATGCACATGCAGTGCGCCCCGTGCACAAAGCATTCTATCTGTATGGGCGATGCGGCCTGAATTGCGCGTATCTCCCGCGCGGAAAGCTCCCGCGCAAGCACCACCTGCTTAAACCCGAGTTTATCAAGCAGCACCGCGCCTTCGGCATTATGCACGGTGGTCTGCGTGGAAGCATAGAGCGGAAGTTCCGGGTACCGCGCGCGGATAAGGGACATAACGCCCATGTCCTGCACAATTACCGCGTCCGCCTGCGCTTTGGCAATATCGTCAAGCTCCGCGGTCAATGCCGCGAACTCATCGTCCGTAACAAGGGTGTTCAGCGTAACGAACACCTTCACCCCGCGCTCGTGGCACTGCGCAATGGCTTCGTCAAGGCTTGTTTCGGCAAAGTTTTCCGCGTTGCGCCGCGCGTTGAAGCCCTTCGCCCCAAGGTACACCGCGTCCGCGCCCGTGCGCAGGGCTGCTTTAAGCTGCTCCGCCCCGCCGACCGGCGCCAGAATAAGCGGCCTTTCATATGCGTTCGTGTCCATGCGCTGTGCCTCCCTTAATTCTCCGCTATATCGGTTCCCGCCGCATCATATATGCAGCAGTTCATTTTATCTTCAAAATACCGTTTCAGTTCAATATTCTTATCCCATTTACGCCGGGGATAAAAGCCGTACCGCCGCTTAACGTCGTTCATGCGCTCATCTATCGCAACAATACCGTCCGCCGTGGCAATGGCGTCGCAAAGCTGAATCAGCCTATCGTAATCATCGTATTCCGCTGCCGCAAGCAGCGCGGAAAGTTCATGCTGTTTCTCGGCGGAAATGTCAAAATTGCCTATGTAATCATCAAGGCTGCCGTTGTTGAAGGAATGCGTCAGCGCTATGCGCGCCGCATCGGCATAGCCAAGCTCCATAAGATAATAATACCCGTCATAAACGTGCGCAATATGCCCCGTGCCGAAGCGCCGCCCTATATCGTGCAGCAGGCCGAGCGTATATGCCTTTTCCGCGTCAAGCCCGCACCGCGCCGCTATGCGCCCCGCCGCCTCGGCAACATATTCGCTGTGCCGCACCCACGGGCCGGGATTTAGCCGTGCCGCTTCGGCCAGCATTTGTTTGGCTGCTAAAACGCTCAATTTACACATATCTTTTTATCTCCACCACCAGCTTGCCCTTTTTGCTTTGGCCCGATACGGCGGAAAATATGAATCTTCCGAACCCGCGGGCGGAGATTATATCCCCTTCTTTTGGCGTGGAGGAAGGGCCCTTTGCAAGCGCGCCGTTCACAAATACGCGCTCCGCCGTAAAAAGCTCCGCCGCATCGCCGCGGGAAAGACGGAACGTTTGCGCGATCAACGCATCAAGCCGAAGGCTTGATACGCGCACAATGCCGTCCTCCGTGCGGAAAAGCTCGCCTTCAGGCACCGCCGCGCCCGCGCGGCAGACAACGCTTGTCCGCCCCACGGTTTCAAGCGTATCCGCAAAGTACGGCGCAAGCGGCGCTTCAACAAATGCATAAGCATGCTTGCCGCGCACTATTATGTCGCCTATCTTTTCGCGCTCAACGCCCGTGTGCATAAGCGCGCCGAGAAAGTCGCGGTGGGTAAGATCGGACGCGAACTTCTCGCTTTTTGGCGCAATTTCTATTATGTCTATCGGGTAGCCTTCCGTGTCGTCCCCGTCCGCGTAGCCGAAGCGCGCCATGCGCCGTTCGCACCCGTCCGCCCCGCCGTAAAGCGAATACGGCGCGGGCAATGTGCGGGCTATGGACGCAAGGGCAGCTTGCTCATTGAGCGAAAGAAACCCGCTGTACACCAAACAGCCGCGCCCATCCGCGCGGCGGGAAAGCTCCGCAAAGCGTTTTTTCAATAATTCCGTATCACTGTTCATGGATACATTATAATAGTAAGCCGGAGAAAATGGAAGAGGGAGCGCCGGCGGGCACTCCCCATTGTTTTTTTCCTGTAAAGAGACGGCTGCGCCGTACTATTTGGCCGTTGAAACGTCGGGCGTCTCTGTCAGCTGACGGTATGTTCTTATGATAATAAACAGCGCTATGATAAACGTTAAAATATCCGACACCGGCATGGAATACAACACGCCGTCCAGGCCGAAGAACACAGGCAGCAGTAGGGCAAAGCCAACGCCGAACACCACCTCGCGGAACATGGACAGCATTGTGGACGAAAGCGCCTTGCCCACCGCCTGCAGGAAGATGAAGCACGCCTTATTGACGCAGGCCAGCACCATCATGCAGAGATAGATTCGGAACGCTTTGATGGCAAAATCGGTATAATAGCTGCTCTCGTTGGCTGCGCCGAAAACGGCGATGAGCTGCCGGGGGAAACCTTCTGCCAGCACAAGCGCCACCGCGCCCACCAATGCTTCGGCAATCAGCAGCTTGGTGAATAGCTCCCTTACGCGTGTTTTTTTCTCCGCGCCCATGTTATAGCCCACAATGGGAATGCAGCCTGCCGCCATGCCGACCACGATAGAAATGACAATTTGGAAGAACTTCATAACAATGCCCACCACAGCCATAGGGATCTGCGCGTATTGCTCCTGTCCAAACACAGCGTCCAGCGCGCCGTATTTGCGGAGCATATTGTTGATGGCCGCCATTGCCGCCACCAAGCTGATCTGCGAAAGAAAACTGGTGATGCCAAGCGTCAGCATCCTTCCGCATATATCCCAACGCAGGGCATAATCGCCGGGCGCGGGCTTTATGATTTTCATGTTCAGCAGATACCACACGGCGAGAAGCGCCGTGGCAACCTGGCCTATGACCGTTGCCACCGCGGCACCCATCATGCCCCATTTGAAAACGAAAATGAAGATGGGGTCAAGAATAATGTTTATCACGGCGCCGGCCAGCGTGGAGAGCATGGCGAATTTTGGGCTTCCGTCGGCGCGGATTACGGGGTTCATGGCCTGCCCGAACATATAGAACGGGATCCCCAGCGAGATATAGAAGAAATACTCCTGCGAGTGGCGGAAGGTTTCTTCGTTTACCGTTCCGCCGAACATGGCAATGATGCCGTCCGCAAAGATAAGATATACTGCCGTTAAAACAAGGCTGCCGGCAACGGATAGCACGACCGCGTTGCCCACGCTGCGCTTTGCTTTTTCCGGCTCATTTCTGCCAAGCGCCATGCTGACAAAGGCGCAGCAGCCGTCGCCTACCATGACGGCGATAGCCAGCGCCACAACCGTAAGCGGGAAAACCACGGTGTTCGCCGCGTTGCCGTAAGAGCCGAGGTAGCTTGCGTTGGCAATAAAAATTTGGTCAACTATGTTATAGAGCGCGCCCACCAGCAGGGAGATAATGCAGGGGACGGCGTAACGGCGCATTAGCTTCCCTATGCGCTCCGTCCCCAAAAACTGATTTCCGGTATCCATTCAATTCACCTTTCCTTCAAAAAAATAAGAAATGCGTAAAACCAGAGCTATCTGGATTTACGCATTTCTGCCACACGATCTGCTTTTGAAGTTTTACCCGTTTCCGCAAAAAAACGTGCGGCGTTTCTGCAACCGGATTTACGCAGAACTGCCACACGCTGTATGCCCATTATAGCGGATTCGGCCGGAAATTTCAAATGGTTTTTCCCGCCTGAGCCGGCGGCCGTGCCCCGGTTTATGCAAAAACCCCGGCGCCTGCACGGAGCAGATGCCGGGGTTATGTTTTTTACGCTATGATGCGGTTTTGCTTAATACATGCCGCCCATTCCGCCTGCACCGGGCGCGGGAGCCGCGGGCTCGGGAGCGGGGATATCGCAAACCAGGCTTTCGGTGGTGAGCACCATGGCCGCTATGCTGGCCGCGTTCTGCAGCGCGCTGCGGGTGACCTTGGTGGGGTCTATGATGCCGCGGTCGGTCATCACGCCGTATTCGTCAAGCTTGGCGTCGTAGCCATAGCCGGGCTTCTTGGAGCGCTTTACGTTCTCAACAACCACGCTGCCGTCTACGCCGGCATTGATGGCGATCTGACGCACAGGCTCTTCAAGGGCGCGGAGAACTATGTTCACGCCGGTCTTGTAGTCGCCTTCGGCCTTGGCTGCAAGCGCCTTGACCGCGGGGATAACGTTGAGCAGGGCAACGCCGCCGCCCGGGACTATGCCTTCTTCAACAGCGGCGCGGGTCGCGTTGAGCGCGTCCTCAATGCGCAGCTTGAATTCCTTCATTTCGACTTCGGTAGCCGCGCCGACCGCTATAACGGCAACGCCGCCGGCCAGCTTGGCAAGGCGCTCCTGCAGCTTTTCCTTGTCGTATTCGCTGGTGGTTTCCTCTATCTGGGCGCGGATGGAGCTGATGCGGGCCTTGATCTCGCTGGGGTCGCCTGCGCCTTCAACTATGGTGGTGTTTTCCTTGTCCACCTTTACCTGGCGGGCCGTACCGAGCTGATCAACAGTGGTCTCCTTCAGTTCCATGCCAAGCTCTTCGCTTATTACCTGGCCGCCGGTGAGCACGGCTATATCCTGCAGCATGGCCTTGCGCCTGTCGCCAAAGCCGGGAGCCTTGACCGCAACGCAGGTGAACGTGCCGCGCAGTTTGTTGACAACCAAGGTGGCAAGGGCTTCGCCCTCAACATCCTCTGCAATTATCAAAAGCTTCCTGCCCTGCTGTACCACAGCTTCAAGAACGGGCAGAATCTCCTGAATGTTGCTTATCTTCTTTTCGGTGATGAGGATATAAGGATTATCCAGCACCGCTTCCATCTTATCGGTATCGGTCACCATGTAGGCGGAAGCATAGCCGCGATCGAACTGCATACCTTCGACAACGTTAAGCTCGGTCTTCATGGTCTTGGATTCTTCGATGGTGATAACGCCGTCGTTACCGACCTTTTCCATAGCGTCGCTTATCAGCACGCCGACCTTTTCATCGCCCGCGGAAATGCTTGCGACCTGGGCTATGGCCTGCTTGTTTTCAACGGGCTTGGATATTTTCTTCAGCCCTTCGACGGCCTCGTTAACGGCGGCCTCTATGCCGCGCTTGATGCCCATGGGGTTGGCGCCCGCGGCAACGTTCTTCATGCCCTCGCGCACTATGGCCTGCGCAAGCAGGGTGGCGGTGGTGGTGCCGTCGCCGGCAACGTCGTTGGTCTTGGTGGCAACTTCGCGCACAAGCTGAGCGCCCATGTTTTCAAACGGATCCTCAAGCTCGATTTCCTTGGCGATGGTCACGCCGTCGTTAGTGATGAGCGGGGCGCCGTATTTCTTATCCAGCACCACGTTGCGGCCCTTGGGGCCCATGGTGATTTTAACTGTATTTGCAAGCTGATTCATGCCGCCTTCAAGCGCGCGGCGGGCTTCTTCACCGTATTTAATCTGCTTTGCCATGATTCGTTTCCTCCTGATTATTCAACTATCGCAAGTATGTCGCTCTGGCGGACGATTATGTATTCTTCGCCGTCCAGCTTCACTTCGGTTCCGGCGTACTTGGAGAATATTACCTTATCGCCGGCCTTAACATACATTTTTACTTCTTTGCCGTCTACCATGCCGCCGGGGCCCACCGCTATAACTTCGCTTACAACGGGCTTTTCCTTAGCGCTGCCGGTAAGTATAATGCCGCTCTTGGTGGTTTCTTCAACTTCTGCGCTCTTCAGCACGACCCTGTCGGCCAAGGGATTGAGTTTCATGGTTCAATGCCTCCTTATGTTATATCGATTGATTACAATTTTAACTGTTAGCACTCAGCTTGGTTGAGTGCTAATCCACAATGGGTATAATACCCCAATGCCGCCGCCAATTCAAGGGCAATACGCATATTTCACAATTACTTCCCATTTTTGCGAAAATGCCGCTTAAATGTTCGCACAAGGCATGATATACTATGAATAATTCCCCGAAAGGAGACATGTTTATGCACGGCTTTGATAAATGGGACGCGCGGTTCATGGAGCTGGCGCACACTATTGCCCACTGGGCAAGCTGCTACCAGGAAAACAGGAAAATAGGCGCGGTGATAGTGAAGAACAAGCGCATATTGACCACGGGTTATAACGGCGCGCCGGCGGGAGTGAAAAGCTGCGTGGAGCGCGGCGAATGCATGCGGCGCAAGCTGAACATACCTTCAGGCACGCGGCATGAACTTTGCTATGCCATCCATGCCGAGCAGAACGCCATAATACAGGCCGCCAAACTCGGCGTATCCATAGAAGGGGCAACGCTTTACTGTACGCACCAGCCCTGCGTTATATGCGCAAAAATGATAGTCAATTCCGGCATAAGCCGCGTTGTGTACGGCGAAGGGTATCCGGACGAATTTGCAATGCAGATGTTTGAAATGGCAGGCGTAAAGATAGAGCGGTACGAGGAGGAGCAGAATTAGCATGAAAAGCATAAAGCCGGGCCGCAGGCGCAGCCGGTATAATGCCGTTGGCGCGGTGATAGGCATAGTTTTCGGCATAATATGGACGATAGCGGCCGCAAGCATGGGCGCGCCGTTCTTTTTCCCGCTGTTTGGGCTTGTATTCATTGGCATGGGCGTATACAACGCCGTGTATAATTATAGGAACGCAACAAGTGAAAACCGATACAGCGAATTTGACATTACCGACGAAAATGAAGAGCCCGACCCGCTCAACGAACGCTACGGCGCGAAGAAAAGCGCGGACGGCGGCGATGCGAATGCCGTACACGGCGGCGGGTTTTGCCCGTATTGCGGGGCAAAGGCGGAAGAAGGCTACGAATACTGCCGCAAGTGCGGCAAAAAGCTGCCGGATTGATACGGCGGAAATTTGCTGTTGCATAGTTAATGCATATGGCATATAATAAATGCGCTTCGGGGTGTGGTGAAAGTCCATACCGGCGGTGATGCGGCATATGCCGACAAGCCCGCGAACCCGCGCTTTGCGGGCCGAGCCGGTGAGAACCCGGCGCCGACGGTTACAGTCCGGATGGTAGAAGCCGTTAATTTGACGTGTGTTTTATTGAATTCCCCAAAGCATGGGGAATTTTTTTATTTGGAGGAAAAAACCTTATGCGCAACAAAAGAGTGGAAAAACTGGTCAAGCTGGCGCTGCTGTGCGCAATGTCGCTGGTGCTGATGTATGTTGTGCGCTTCCCGCTCATACCCACGCTGCCCTTTTTGGAATACGACATGGCGGACGTGCCCATATTGATAGGCGCGTTCATGTTCGGCCCGCTTGAAGGGCTTCTGCTCACGGCGGTGGTCAGTCTGCTTCAGGCGCTCACGGTGTCCGCGGGGTCGGGCTGGGTAGGCTGCGTTATGCACTTCTTTTCAACGGGTGCGTTTGCAATAATCGCGGGCGTTATATACCGCCGCCGCCACAATATACGCGGCGCGATAGAGGGCCTTTTGATAGGATCCGCTGCCATGATAGCCATAATGGTGCCGCTGAACTATTTCCTCACGCCCATATTCGTAAGCGGGCAGAACATGACCTACGCCGCCGCGCAGGGCTACATATGGAGCGTAATGTGGAGCTTTGTGGCGTTCAACTCCGCCAAGGCCGCAATAAACTCGGTAGTAACGTTCGTGGTGTATAAGCCGCTCTCCCGTTTGTTCAAAAAGGAGTTTGGGAGGGGGTAGGGGGGAGCAGCTTTTGGTTGGTGCAAGCACATTTCCCTTGCAATTTCCTGCTATTCTACATTATACTTAATTTAAGCGCCTGCCCCGATACGGACAAAAGAGGCGGTTGGTCATAACTCTATCCTTAAAGCAAAAATAATTTAAGGAAGGAGGTGACCCTATGATGCAATGGTCGGACTTTTTTGCGTTCTTGACTTTCATTGTAGCACTTTTCAGGCTTTTCCTGAAGGTATTGCAAATTGCACTGACTTTCGGTAAAAAGAAAAGTAACCGTCGCGGTCGAATGTAACGGTTACTTCTCTTAAGTAATTAACATATGGCCAACCGTCTCCGGCAGGCGTGATTTTCTATATCTATTATATGCAAATTCAAGCCTATATGCAAGAAAAAACTTAATAGATCAAGCAAAAAAGGCTCCCCAGCCGGGGAGCCTTTTGGTATAGCGTCATTTTCCCCGCACCAAAAAGCCCCCTTCGCAGGGGGCTTTCAAACAAATCAGAACGGTTGGACTCTCACTTTCTCTTTTTATAATGGCAATCGCAATACGGCCCGCCGGAGGCGAGGGTGTATTCGCGGGTGAATACGGTGTTCGACTTTTCCGCCATGACGTAGTCGTAGCGGCACATGGCGGGGGTTATTTCCTCTATGCCGAGGCTTTTGAGCAGATGGCACAATCCGCAGGTGTAGAACGTTGCGGTGTAGCTGTTTATGTCGGGGCCTGGCGTGTAGTCGAACACCCAGGAATACGGGTTGGGCGTGCGCGTGCGGCTCTTTTCCGCGCTCTGCTTCAGCTTGGCCTGCGCCTTTACGGTGTAATATTTCTTGTGCGCAAGGAAGCGGCGCATTACGGCCGTGTCCATCGCCTTTTCATAATATTGCCCAAGCGTATCCACGTCCGGTTTTTTGCTAAGGCCCATATATACTGCCGCAAGCATTGCGCCGCTGAGTATGTTCACAAGGAATCTGTCGTCGCGGTCAAAATCGTTCACCTTTGCCAGTATGCTTTGGTAGCGCGCCTTTGCCGCGCGCATTGTGCGCTCCGCATCATCATCGGTGATCATTGGCAGCGCCGCCTTAAAGCCCGGCGCAAATGCCGCCCACATTAGTCTTGGCATGAATCCATACTGCATTTGCCGCACCTCCGCATCGAGTTAGTGTTCTTTAACTGACGCTATTATATAGCAGCTACCGCGCAAATGCAAGCGTATAAAATTACAGCAGGTCCCTGTAATACAGCCCGCCGGTTCTGCGGAAATCGGGCGCCTGTCCGCTCTGGAACATGTCGCATATGCGCATGGCTTCCTCCCGCGGTTCGGTGGTGAAGCGCAGCGTTACGAAATCCACCCCGCCGTAGGGCTTATCCCCAATGTAAAGCGGCACGCTGTTTAGAAGCTCAGCATACTTTTTATTGCGGCAGAGCATTGTGAACCGCTCCCTCTTTTCATCTATAAGCACGTTTTTGCCCGTGCAGCCGCCGCAGCCGTTTTCGCCCTTGGCGGGGCAGGCGCGCATTTTCATCAGCGCAAGATAGCCGTAGCCTATTATGCCGCGGCGCATATTGCCGCCAAGCCTGCGTATAAGGTTCATTTTCAGTTCAAACGAAACCGTTGCGTCCGCAAGGCCCAGCGATTCAAAAAGCTCAAGCGAGTGGCTGTTGAGTATGTTCAGCGAGCTGTCGCCATGCACGTTAAAGCCCATCTCAAGCCCAAGCTGCACCGTGCCCAAATTGTCCGCCGTAACGTGGCGAAGGCCGGCCTTTTGCAGCCTGATAAGCTTTTCCCTAAGCTTTGGCATGTCATCGGGGAAGCAAAGCGCGGGCAGCTCGGCAAAAAGCCTTTCGCCAAAGCGGCCTATCAGTTCCTCATGCGCAATTATTTCATCCACGCCGAGTATTATCGCCTCCGCCTCCGGATGGTCGAACAGCTGCGCAAAGCTATCGAATCTCAGCCGCAGCGCTGTTCTTTCGGCTGCGGTGTGCTGGCGGGGCGCGGGCAGGACTGCTCCCGTGTTTTTATACGGTTCCCTTGCGGTGCGCCGGGCGGCTATGCTTGCTATCGCTTCGCGGCGCATGGCCTTTAGCGCGGATACGGACAATATGGCGTCAGCATCCATATCAAATTCGGCATGGTCAATGTAATACGGCGTGCCGCCGGTTTGGCCTATCGCCTTCAGCGCGGATGCTTCGGTAACGGGCTGCGTTTTGGCCCGCTCCGCCGCGGGGCCGTGTACGGTTGTGCTGAAGGTGCCGTCCGTCATGAACAGCTCCGCTTCCTTCCCTATGTGTACGCTTAATTTGGCGTAAAGCGGAACTGTCTGCGGTTCGGCGGCATAAAGCGCGGCAAGCTTAGGCAGCACGGCGGAGGCGGACATAACGTCCTCCTTGCTGCGCGCGCCGAACATATCCGCCGTGCGGCGGCCGGTATAATATCCATCGGTAAAGCCGCTGCGCGAAAACACGGCCTTCAGCGTTTCTATATCCGGCTTTTCGCCGTTTTCTGCCTGACGGCAGGCGGTAACGGCGGCGGCAACGTATTCGGGCCGCTTCATGCGCCCTTCTATTTTCAGCGCGTGTATGCCGCTTCGCATCAGTTCATCCATGTGGCCTATGAGGCACATGTCCTTGAGCGAAAGCGCGCGCTCCTTTTTCCCCAGCTTAAAATTAAGCCTGCACGGCTGTGCGCAAAGGCCGCGGTTGCCGCTGCGCCCGCCGAGCATTGCGCTCAGGTAGCACGCACCGCTCATGCACATGCAGTGCGCCCCGTGCACAAAGCATTCTATCTGTATGGGCGATGCGGCCTGAATTGCGCGTATCTCCCGCGCGGAAAGCTCCCGCGCAAGCACCACCTGCTTAAACCCGAGTTTATCAAGCAGCACCGCGCCTTCGGCATTATGCACGGTGGTCTGCGTGGAAGCATAGAGCGGAAGTTCCGGGTACCGCGCGCGGATAAGGGACATAACGCCCATGTCCTGCACAATTACCGCGTCCGCCTGCGCTTTGGCAATATCGTCAAGCTCCGCGGTCAATGCCGCGAACTCATCGTCCGTAACAAGGGTGTTCAGCGTAACGAACACCTTCACCCCGCGCTCGTGGCACTGCGCAATGGCTTCGTCAAGGCTTGTTTCGGCAAAGTTTTCCGCGTTGCGCCGCGCGTTGAAGCCCTTCGCCCCAAGGTACACCGCGTCCGCGCCCGTGCGCAGGGCTGCTTTAAGCTGCTCCGCCCCGCCGACCGGCGCCAGAATAAGCGGCCTTTCATATGCGTTCGTGTCCATGCGCTGTGCCTCCCTTAATTCTCCGCTATATCGGTTCCCGCCGCATCATATATGCAGCAGTTCATTTTATCTTCAAAATACCGTTTCAGTTCAATATTCTTATCCCATTTACGCCGGGGATAAAAGCCGTACCGCCGCTTAACGTCGTTCATGCGCTCATCTATCGCAACAATACCGTCCGCCGTGGCAATGGCGTCGCAAAGCTGAATCAGCCTATCGTAATCATCGTATTCCGCTGCCGCAAGCAGCGCGGAAAGTTCATGCTGTTTCTCGGCGGAAATGTCAAAATTGCCTATGTAATCATCAAGGCTGCCGTTGTTGAAGGAATGCGTCAGCGCTATGCGCGCCGCATCGGCATAGCCAAGCTCCATAAGATAATAATACCCGTCATAAACGTGCGCAATATGCCCCGTGCCGAAGCGCCGCCCTATATCGTGCAGCAGGCCGAGCGTATATGCCTTTTCCGCGTCAAGCCCGCACCGCGCCGCTATGCGCCCCGCCGCCTCGGCAACATATTCGCTGTGCCGCACCCACGGGCCGGGATTTAGCCGTGCCGCTTCGGCCAGCATTTGTTTGGCTGCTAAAACGCTCAATTTACACATATCTTTTTATCTCCACCACCAGCTTGCCCTTTTTGCTTTGGCCCGATACGGCGGAAAATATGAATCTTCCGAACCCGCGGGCGGAGATTATATCCCCTTCTTTTGGCGTGGAGGAAGGGCCCTTTGCAAGCGCGCCGTTCACAAATACGCGCTCCGCCGTAAAAAGCTCCGCCGCATCGCCGCGGGAAAGACGGAACGTTTGCGCGATCAACGCATCAAGCCGAAGGCTTGATACGCGCACAATGCCGTCCTCCGTGCGGAAAAGCTCGCCTTCAGGCACCGCCGCGCCCGCGCGGCAGACAACGCTTGTCCGCCCCACGGTTTCAAGCGTATCCGCAAAGTACGGCGCAAGCGGCGCTTCAACAAATGCATAAGCATGCTTGCCGCGCACTATTATGTCGCCTATCTTTTCGCGCTCAACGCCCGTGTGCATAAGCGCGCCGAGAAAGTCGCGGTGGGTAAGATCGGACGCGAACTTCTCGCTTTTTGGCGCAATTTCTATTATGTCTATCGGGTAGCCTTCCGTGTCGTCCCCGTCCGCGTAGCCGAAGCGCGCCATGCGCCGTTCGCACCCGTCCGCCCCGCCGTAAAGCGAATACGGCGCGGGCAATGTGCGGGCTATGGACGCAAGGGCAGCTTGCTCATTGAGCGAAAGAAACCCGCTGTACACCAAACAGCCGCGCCCATCCGCGCGGCGGGAAAGCTCCGCAAAGCGTTTTTTCAATAATTCCGTATCACTGTTCATGGATACATTATAATAGTAAGCCGGAGAAAATGGAAGAGGGAGCGCCGGCGGGCACTCCCCATTGTTTTTTTCCTGTAAAGAGACGGCTGCGCCGTACTATTTGGCCGTTGAAACGTCGGGCGTCTCTGTCAGCTGACGGTATGTTCTTATGATAATAAACAGCGCTATGATAAACGTTAAAATATCCGACAC
Source organism: bacterium (assembly GCA_963608365.1). Lineage (GTDB taxonomy): Bacteria > Bacillota > Clostridia > Christensenellales > CAG-138 > Phil1. The sequence continues at coordinate 24,509 of CAVDFM010000007.1, forward strand.
CGGCATGGAATACAACACGCCGTCCAGGCCGAAGAACACAGGCAGCAGTAGGGCAAAGCCAACGCCGAACACCACCTCGCGGAACATGGACAGCATTGTGGACGAAAGCGCCTTGCCCACCGCCTGCAGGAAGATGAAGCACGCCTTATTGACGCAGGCCAGCACCATCATGCAGAGATAGATTCGGAACGCTTTGATGGCAAAATCGGTATAATAGCTGCTCTCGTTGGCTGCGCCGAAAACGGCGATGAGCTGCCGGGGGAAACCTTCTGCCAGCACAAGCGCCACCGCGCCCACCAATGCTTCGGCAATCAGCAGCTTGGTGAATAGCTCCCTTACGCGTGTTTTTTTCTCCGCGCCCATGTTATAGCCCACAATGGGAATGCAGCCTGCCGCCATGCCGACCACGATAGAAATGACAATTTGGAAGAACTTCATAACAATGCCCACCACAGCCATAGGGATCTGCGCGTATTGCTCCTGTCCAAACACAGCGTCCAGCGCGCCGTATTTGCGGAGCATATTGTTGATGGCCGCCATTGCCGCCACCAAGCTGATCTGCGAAAGAAAACTGGTGATGCCAAGCGTCAGCATCCTTCCGCATATATCCCAACGCAGGGCATAATCGCCGGGCGCGGGCTTTATGATTTTCATGTTCAGCAGATACCACACGGCGAGAAGCGCCGTGGCAACCTGGCCTATGACCGTTGCCACCGCGGCACCCATCATGCCCCATTTGAAAACGAAAATGAAGATGGGGTCAAGAATAATGTTTATCACGGCGCCGGCCAGCGTGGAGAGCATGGCGAATTTTGGGCTTCCGTCGGCGCGGATTACGGGGTTCATGGCCTGCCCGAACATATAGAACGGGATCCCCAGCGAGATATAGAAGAAATACTCCTGCGAGTGGCGGAAGGTTTCTTCGTTTACCGTTCCGCCGAACATGGCAATGATGCCGTCCGCAAAGATAAGATATACTGCCGTTAAAACAAGGCTGCCGGCAACGGATAGCACGACCGCGTTGCCCACGCTGCGCTTTGCTTTTTCCGGCTCATTTCTGCCAAGCGCCATGCTGACAAAGGCGCAGCAGCCGTCGCCTACCATGACGGCGATAGCCAGCGCCACAACCGTAAGCGGGAAAACCACGGTGTTCGCCGCGTTGCCGTAAGAGCCGAGGTAGCTTGCGTTGGCAATAAAAATTTGGTCAACTATGTTATAGAGCGCGCCCACCAGCAGGGAGATAATGCAGGGGACGGCGTAACGGCGCATTAGCTTCCCTATGCGCTCCGTCCCCAAAAACTGATTTCCGGTATCCATTCAATTCACCTTTCCTTCAAAAAAATAAGAAATGCGTAAAACCAGAGCTATCTGGATTTACGCATTTCTGCCACACGATCTGCTTTTGAAGTTTTACCCGTTTCCGCAAAAAAACGTGCGGCGTTTCTGCAACCGGATTTACGCAGAACTGCCACACGCTGTATGCCCATTATAGCGGATTCGGCCGGAAATTTCAAATGGTTTTTCCCGCCTGAGCCGGCGGCCGTGCCCCGGTTTATGCAAAAACCCCGGCGCCTGCACGGAGCAGATGCCGGGGTTATGTTTTTTACGCTATGATGCGGTTTTGCTTAATACATGCCGCCCATTCCGCCTGCACCGGGCGCGGGAGCCGCGGGCTCGGGAGCGGGGATATCGCAAACCAGGCTTTCGGTGGTGAGCACCATGGCCGCTATGCTGGCCGCGTTCTGCAGCGCGCTGCGGGTGACCTTGGTGGGGTCTATGATGCCGCGGTCGGTCATCACGCCGTATTCGTCAAGCTTGGCGTCGTAGCCATAGCCGGGCTTCTTGGAGCGCTTTACGTTCTCAACAACCACGCTGCCGTCTACGCCGGCATTGATGGCGATCTGACGCACAGGCTCTTCAAGGGCGCGGAGAACTATGTTCACGCCGGTCTTGTAGTCGCCTTCGGCCTTGGCTGCAAGCGCCTTGACCGCGGGGATAACGTTGAGCAGGGCAACGCCGCCGCCCGGGACTATGCCTTCTTCAACAGCGGCGCGGGTCGCGTTGAGCGCGTCCTCAATGCGCAGCTTGAATTCCTTCATTTCGACTTCGGTAGCCGCGCCGACCGCTATAACGGCAACGCCGCCGGCCAGCTTGGCAAGGCGCTCCTGCAGCTTTTCCTTGTCGTATTCGCTGGTGGTTTCCTCTATCTGGGCGCGGATGGAGCTGATGCGGGCCTTGATCTCGCTGGGGTCGCCTGCGCCTTCAACTATGGTGGTGTTTTCCTTGTCCACCTTTACCTGGCGGGCCGTACCGAGCTGATCAACAGTGGTCTCCTTCAGTTCCATGCCAAGCTCTTCGCTTATTACCTGGCCGCCGGTGAGCACGGCTATATCCTGCAGCATGGCCTTGCGCCTGTCGCCAAAGCCGGGAGCCTTGACCGCAACGCAGGTGAACGTGCCGCGCAGTTTGTTGACAACCAAGGTGGCAAGGGCTTCGCCCTCAACATCCTCTGCAATTATCAAAAGCTTCCTGCCCTGCTGTACCACAGCTTCAAGAACGGGCAGAATCTCCTGAATGTTGCTTATCTTCTTTTCGGTGATGAGGATATAAGGATTATCCAGCACCGCTTCCATCTTATCGGTATCGGTCACCATGTAGGCGGAAGCATAGCCGCGATCGAACTGCATACCTTCGACAACGTTAAGCTCGGTCTTCATGGTCTTGGATTCTTCGATGGTGATAACGCCGTCGTTACCGACCTTTTCCATAGCGTCGCTTATCAGCACGCCGACCTTTTCATCGCCCGCGGAAATGCTTGCGACCTGGGCTATGGCCTGCTTGTTTTCAACGGGCTTGGATATTTTCTTCAGCCCTTCGACGGCCTCGTTAACGGCGGCCTCTATGCCGCGCTTGATGCCCATGGGGTTGGCGCCCGCGGCAACGTTCTTCATGCCCTCGCGCACTATGGCCTGCGCAAGCAGGGTGGCGGTGGTGGTGCCGTCGCCGGCAACGTCGTTGGTCTTGGTGGCAACTTCGCGCACAAGCTGAGCGCCCATGTTTTCAAACGGATCCTCAAGCTCGATTTCCTTGGCGATGGTCACGCCGTCGTTAGTGATGAGCGGGGCGCCGTATTTCTTATCCAGCACCACGTTGCGGCCCTTGGGGCCCATGGTGATTTTAACTGTATTTGCAAGCTGATTCATGCCGCCTTCAAGCGCGCGGCGGGCTTCTTCACCGTATTTAATCTGCTTTGCCATGATTCGTTTCCTCCTGATTATTCAACTATCGCAAGTATGTCGCTCTGGCGGACGATTATGTATTCTTCGCCGTCCAGCTTCACTTCGGTTCCGGCGTACTTGGAGAATATTACCTTATCGCCGGCCTTAACATACATTTTTACTTCTTTGCCGTCTACCATGCCGCCGGGGCCCACCGCTATAACTTCGCTTACAACGGGCTTTTCCTTAGCGCTGCCGGTAAGTATAATGCCGCTCTTGGTGGTTTCTTCAACTTCTGCGCTCTTCAGCACGACCCTGTCGGCCAAGGGATTGAGTTTCATGGTTCAATGCCTCCTTATGTTATATCGATTGATTACAATTTTAACTGTTAGCACTCAGCTTGGTTGAGTGCTAATCCACAATGGGTATAATACCCCAATGCCGCCGCCAATTCAAGGGCAATACGCATATTTCACAATTACTTCCCATTTTTGCGAAAATGCCGCTTAAATGTTCGCACAAGGCATGATATACTATGAATAATTCCCCGAAAGGAGACATGTTTATGCACGGCTTTGATAAATGGGACGCGCGGTTCATGGAGCTGGCGCACACTATTGCCCACTGGGCAAGCTGCTACCAGGAAAACAGGAAAATAGGCGCGGTGATAGTGAAGAACAAGCGCATATTGACCACGGGTTATAACGGCGCGCCGGCGGGAGTGAAAAGCTGCGTGGAGCGCGGCGAATGCATGCGGCGCAAGCTGAACATACCTTCAGGCACGCGGCATGAACTTTGCTATGCCATCCATGCCGAGCAGAACGCCATAATACAGGCCGCCAAACTCGGCGTATCCATAGAAGGGGCAACGCTTTACTGTACGCACCAGCCCTGCGTTATATGCGCAAAAATGATAGTCAATTCCGGCATAAGCCGCGTTGTGTACGGCGAAGGGTATCCGGACGAATTTGCAATGCAGATGTTTGAAATGGCAGGCGTAAAGATAGAGCGGTACGAGGAGGAGCAGAATTAGCATGAAAAGCATAAAGCCGGGCCGCAGGCGCAGCCGGTATAATGCCGTTGGCGCGGTGATAGGCATAGTTTTCGGCATAATATGGACGATAGCGGCCGCAAGCATGGGCGCGCCGTTCTTTTTCCCGCTGTTTGGGCTTGTATTCATTGGCATGGGCGTATACAACGCCGTGTATAATTATAGGAACGCAACAAGTGAAAACCGATACAGCGAATTTGACATTACCGACGAAAATGAAGAGCCCGACCCGCTCAACGAACGCTACGGCGCGAAGAAAAGCGCGGACGGCGGCGATGCGAATGCCGTACACGGCGGCGGGTTTTGCCCGTATTGCGGGGCAAAGGCGGAAGAAGGCTACGAATACTGCCGCAAGTGCGGCAAAAAGCTGCCGGATTGATACGGCGGAAATTTGCTGTTGCATAGTTAATGCATATGGCATATAATAAATGCGCTTCGGGGTGTGGTGAAAGTCCATACCGGCGGTGATGCGGCATATGCCGACAAGCCCGCGAACCCGCGCTTTGCGGGCCGAGCCGGTGAGAACCCGGCGCCGACGGTTACAGTCCGGATGGTAGAAGCCGTTAATTTGACGTGTGTTTTATTGAATTCCCCAAAGCATGGGGAATTTTTTTATTTGGAGGAAAAAACCTTATGCGCAACAAAAGAGTGGAAAAACTGGTCAAGCTGGCGCTGCTGTGCGCAATGTCGCTGGTGCTGATGTATGTTGTGCGCTTCCCGCTCATACCCACGCTGCCCTTTTTGGAATACGACATGGCGGACGTGCCCATATTGATAGGCGCGTTCATGTTCGGCCCGCTTGAAGGGCTTCTGCTCACGGCGGTGGTCAGTCTGCTTCAGGCGCTCACGGTGTCCGCGGGGTCGGGCTGGGTAGGCTGCGTTATGCACTTCTTTTCAACGGGTGCGTTTGCAATAATCGCGGGCGTTATATACCGCCGCCGCCACAATATACGCGGCGCGATAGAGGGCCTTTTGATAGGATCCGCTGCCATGATAGCCATAATGGTGCCGCTGAACTATTTCCTCACGCCCATATTCGTAAGCGGGCAGAACATGACCTACGCCGCCGCGCAGGGCTACATATGGAGCGTAATGTGGAGCTTTGTGGCGTTCAACTCCGCCAAGGCCGCAATAAACTCGGTAGTAACGTTCGTGGTGTATAAGCCGCTCTCCCGTTTGTTCAAAAAGGAGTTTGGGAGGGGGTAGGGGGGAGCAGCTTTTGGTTGGTGCAAGCACATTTCCCTTGCAATTTCCTGCTATTCTACATTATACTTAATTTAAGCGCCTGCCCTGACGCAGAAAAGGGGACGGTTGGCCATAACCCAAATCCTGACAAGGAAAGGGGGTGGCTTCATGATGACATGGTCGGAATTCTTCGGATTCTTGGCGATACTCATTGAACTTTTTAAGTTCTTCTTTAAAGTATTACGTTTCGTAATAAAGTTGAGCAAAAAGAAAAGCAACCGCTCCGGGCTAAGGTAACGGTTACTTTTCACAAGTAATTTTACATGGCCAACCGTCTCCGGCAGGCGTGATTTCTATATCTATTATATGCAAGTTCAAGCCTATATGCAAGAAAAACTTAGTAAAACAATACCCAAAGGCGCCCCTTTACGGGGAGCTGGCAATACGCCGTAAGGCGGATTGTCTGAGGGGTTATAACCAACAAAGAAATGTAAGTTACTTTATAACCTTTTTTGCCAAGGGGCCAGGGGAGATTTCGATTTCTCCCCTTAG
>CAVDFM010000008.1:0-5552 GCA_963608365.1 bacterium
CAATTCCATGTTTTTTACAAGGGTTTCTGCGTCTTGACCCGCATTAAATTGCACGTTTGCCCCGGCAAAATCATAATTCACATGGCTATGCTGATGATATTCTATCGCCTTTGGCGCACTGCTTATCGTTCCGCAATATTCGCATTTAACAAAATCCTGGCCCTGCTTGATTTGTAATGGAGAATTACAGTTTGGACACGTTGCCGCTATACGTTCATTGCTCATGTGTTTTCCCCCTCCCATATGTTAAAACTGTCTTACAAAAATAATTTTAGCGAAATTATCGCTAAAAGTCAATAGCGAAAAAATCGCTAAGTAGAATAGACTCATTCTGAAGTGATGAGGTTATTTTTTATGGTATACAAGCGCATCCGCGACCTGAGAGAGGACAAGGATATGACGCAGACGCAAATAAGCCAAATACTGCATTGCAGCCAAAGAATATACAGCAATTACGAGCGTGGGGATGTGGACATCCCCACTTCTGTGTTGATACGGCTTGCGGATTTCCACAACGTATCGGTCGATTATATACTCGACCGCACCGATAACCCGAATATGACGAAGTAAAGCTGAATACGGCAATGCCAAAAGGCTCCCCTTTACGGGGAGCTGTCGGCGTAGCCGACTGAGGGGTTGAGGCAAAAAGCAAAGCCCCGATGCAACCCCTCCGGCTTTCGCTTGCGCGAAACCCACCTCCCCGTCAGGGGAGGCTGGCGGTAGCACCAACAAAAAGCTGTCCCCGCTGGCGGGGAAAGTGTCGCGGCGCAAGCCGTGACGAAAGGGGAATAGCTCAAAGCAGCCAAGCTATTTTACTGTTCCCCCTCAGCTTCGCTTACGCTCAGCAGCTCCCCCGCAAGCGGTGGCGCCTTTTGGTGCAGTACGAGCACGACGTACAGTGCCGTACCCCTCGCGGAGCGATCGTTTCAAAGGGGTTACGGGGGTCGCCAGGGGGCCTAAGGGGAGAAATCGAAATCTCCCCTGGCCCCTTGGCAAAAAAGATTATAAAGCAGCTTACAGCGTTTTGTCTATTTCAACCCCTCAGTCGGCTTACGCCGACAGCTCCCCGTTCGGGGGAGCCTTTTGGTGTACTTCACAATCTCCTACGCTAACCCGCCGTCAGGCGGATTTCACATTGCGATAGCAATATTTCACCCTGCGTCAGCAGGATTTCACTGCGGGCGGAAGCCCGCCCCCCCTACCTTCTCCTATTATTCCCGCGGCAGCGGGGGCGGTATGAGGGCTGCTGCTCTATTGGCGGTATCGGCTTAGGCGCGGCAGGGGCGGCGGGCTGCTCGTCGCGCACATATGGGCGGGGCACGAACGGCTCCGCGTTTGCGTCCGGCGGGGTGAAAAGGCGGTTCGCCCGCTCAAGCAGGGCGCGGCCAACGTCGCTTCTCGGCTCCGTTTCGCCGTCCTCGGCGCTGTTTTGCGCTGCGGCAGGCTGACATTGCTCCTGCCGCGCGGTGGGCTCGGCTGGGCTTACAGGCGGCGATAGTTGCGGCTCCTCACGCTCGGCCGTGCAGGGGCGGCTTTGCCGCTTCTGTTCGCTTTGCCGCCGCGCTTCCTCCATGCGCACCGCCGTGAACGCGCGCTCCCGCTCGGCTGCGCTTATGCCGTAAAACGCCGCGCCTGCTATTGTCCCATCCAGCAGTATTATCGCGCCCGCAACGTCGTTCGCCGCAACGAAAAAGCCCGCGCCGTCCGCATCGGCCCGCATTACCCGCCCGCGCCTTAGCATTGCGTAAAGCGTTATGCTGCCCGCATTGCGGCATTGGAGCATTGGCTCAAGCCGCGTGCCGCCCTGCGTGCAGCTCAGCTTCAGCGTGCCGCGGCAGGCGGATGAATTGATGTTCCTTACGGGCAATATGCGCGAAACTGCCATGAAATTCTCTCCTTATCGCGTCCGACAGGGCGCGTTTTATAATAATAAGTATATTTAACGCCGCGGGATTTATGATATAATCATAAATAAGTAAAAACCGCACAAGGAGGCTTTATCATAAATGGAAACAAAGGCTGAACCGCGCAACGAAAAGGGTCAAACGCTGGCCGAATTTCTTGCCGCATATGATGAAAACAAGTATCGCCGCCCGTCCGTAACGGTGGATATGGTGGTATTCACGCTCAATGAGCGGGGCGAGCTCTGCGTTATGCTGATACGCCGCCGCAACCATCCCTTCATAGGCCGCTGGGCGCTGCCGGGCGGATTCGTTGAAATGGATGAAGAACTCAGCGCCGCCGCCGCGCGCGAATTGCAGGAGGAAACCGGCGTTACCGGCATACCGCTGAGGGGCTTCGGCACGTTCGGCGCGGTTGACCGCGACCCGCGCACCCGCGTGATAACCTCCGCATTTTACGCGGTTGCCCCCATGGGCAGCATTGCGCCTGAGGCCGGGGACGATGCCGCGGACGCGAAGCTTTTCACAATAAATACCGAGCTTGAAGCATACAGCGCAAGCGCCGAGCGTTACCGCATAACGCTCACCAACGGGGAAGAAACGCTGCATCCCCGCGCGCTGATACGCTATGACGAACTTGGCTCCGCCGAGGCTATGGCCGTACCCATGGGCCAAGGCGCGCTTGGCGGGGACCATGATTTGATACTTTTCAGCGCAATGCGCGCATTGAACGACCTTCCCCGCGAAAGGGCGGCGCTGGTGCTGAGCAAGAACAGTCCCGATATGTTTGTTGACGCTGTGCGCGCGCTGGACGTTGCGCTTGGCGCGATACCCGAAAGCAAATGAAAAAGAATGCAGTATATACCGCGCTGCTTGCAATAGCCGCGCTGTTGATAATAATAGCCGTGCTTTTCACCAGCCTGCAGATATGCGTGAACCAACGGAACTGGTACTACGAAAGCTATGTTAAATACGGCACGGCAAAGGAAACGCTGATAAGCGACGAGGAAATGACGGAGGCCATATTCCGCCTGATAGATTACATGGAAGGCCGCGCGGACAGCATACAGTTAAGCGTTACCGAGGCCGGTCAAACTGTTGAAATGTATAATCAACAGGAAATAGATCATATGGTGGACGTGCGCGCGCTGTACCAGGCGTGGCGCGCCGTGCGCACATACGGCGGCATACTTGCCGTAATAATAATCGCCGTATGCATGGCAACTCTCCCCAAGGGCGAACGCATGGGCATGCTCTGCCGCGGCTTTTTGATAGCGGCGGCCGTATTCGGCGCGGTGCTTATAGTGCTCGGCATATGGGTTGCGGTGGATTTCAACAGCTTCTGGACGGAGTTCCATCACCTTTTCTTCACTAACGAACTTTGGCTGATGGATTACCGCACCTGCCGCATGATACGCATATGCCCGCTTCAGCTTTTTAACGACATTGTGGTGCGCTTTGCGCTCATGTTCCTTATTCCGTTCGCGCTTATGCTTGCGCTGGCGGTATGGGGCAGAAAGAGGAGTAAACAGAGATGAATTATTATGAAAACGCATTGCTCGGCGCGGATGCCTACCGCAAAAAGGATAAGCCCATAATGCTTGCCATAGAAAGCTCCTGCGATGAAACGGCGGCAAGCATAGTGCGCGGCGGGCGCGAAGTGCTCAGCATGAGCGTGTTCACGCAGATACCCATACACCGCAAATACGGCGGCGTTGTGCCGGAGCTTGCCTCCCGCTCCCATGTGGAAAAGGTGGGCAGCGTTGTTGCGGACGCGCTGGAGCAGGCGAACTTAAGCATAGCGGACGTGGACGCCGTATCCGCCACATACGGCCCCGGGCTTGTGGGCGCGCTGCTGGTGGGCCTGAGCTACGCAAAGGGGCTTGCATACGCCGCGAACAAGCCGTTCATAGGCGCGGACCATATTGCGGGCCATATTGCGGCGAATTATTTAAGCTATCCCGATTTGCAGCCGCCGTTCGTATGCCTTGTTGCAAGCGGCGGGCACAGCCACATAATTTTGGTAGAAGGCTACAACAGCTTCAAGCTGCTTGGCTGCACGCGGGACGACGCCGCAGGCGAAGCGTTCGACAAGGTGGCTCGTGCGCTTGGGCTGAATTACCCCGGCGGGCCGGAGCTTGAAAAGCTTGCGCGCGAAGGCAACGCCAATGCGTATTCCTTCCGTGGCGGCTTCAACGAAAGCGACAATCTTGATTTCAGCTTTTCCGGAATAAAGACGGCCGTAGTCAACCTTATGCACAATGCGGAGCAGAAGGGCGAAACGCTTAACCGCGCGGACATTGCCGCAAGCTTCCAGCGCAGCGTTGTGGATACGCTGTGTCAAAAGGCAATACACGCCGCCAAGCTTAACGGCGTCAGCACGCTTGCCCTTGCGGGCGGGGTCAGCGCGAACACCGCCCTTCGCACCGCGCTTGAAAAGGCCGCGCACCGCGCGAACCTGCGCTTCTGCCGGCCGGACATGCGCTTCTGCACGGACAACGCGGCCATGATAGCCTGCGCCGCGCACTATGCGCTGCTGGAGTCCGCCCCGAGCGAACTGAGCCTGAATGCCGAGCCGAGCAAGGAATTGGCGGAGTAAGTTGGGAGAAAATATAAAAGTAAGGGGACGGAAGGCCGTCCCTTTTTGTTTTACTCCCTCCGTCAATTCGCTGACGCTCATTGCCACCTCCCTCGGTGAGGGAGGCTAAACGTAAGAGTTTATAAAGTACGCCAAAAGGCTCCCTCCTCGAGGGAGCTGGCAAACCGAAGGTTTGACTGAGGGGTTGTGACAACCTACCTCCTCGCCGCCAACCGTGTCCCCAGGCGGAACACGGTGGAGACGAGCAGTATGGCCACGGCTATGCAGCCGGCGATGCCCGCGGTCTCAAGGCCCTTTTGCAGGGCGGAGAGCATGTTCCCTTCAAGGCCGAGGCTCATCGTGTAATATATGCCCGCGCCGGGCATCAGCGGCACATTTGATATGACCAGATACGATATTGCCGGATGCCTGCGCTGCCGCGCCATGCCTTCGGAGTATATGGCGGCTATAACCGCGGCGAAGAAGTTCATTTCGTAAAGGTCAAGGCCCAGCTTGGCAAAAAGCAGATAGCTCATCCATGTTATCACCCCGCCTATAACGCAGAGTATGCTGCCCCAGTCATGCACGTTGAAAAGAATAACAAAGCCCGTGCAGGCAACGGCGGTCATTATGGCCTGCGCCCACGCGGGGTACTGCGCGGAGCCTGCGCTGGCCGTTACGCCGTATATCCCTTCGGTTATGTGCCATGCCGCCGCCGTCCCCAGCGCTATGCCCAGCGCATAAAGCAGCACCTGCACTATGCGTATTATGCCGGAGTTAGTGTCGCCGTATATTATGTCGCGCATGGAGTTGGTTATAAGAAGCCCGGGCACGAGTATCATAAGCGCGCCTATTATTACCGCGTGAACGTAGTCCACCGCGCCCAGCCCCGCCGCGGCATACGCCGGCACGGCAAGCAGGAACGCGGCGGCTATGGTGCTGAAAAACGGGTTGGTTTCCCATTTGTTCATAAGCCGCGTCACAAAGCCCGCTATAAGCCCCAAAATCCCCGAAAACAGGCTGTCCTTCAGCGTGCCGCCGAAAACGGGGCAGAAGCCCGCCGCCACAAGGAA
>CAVDFM010000008.1:5562-30358 GCA_963608365.1 bacterium
CGGCGGCGCAGGCGCAGCGTTTCGTTAAGCCATTGCTGCGCAACTGCCGGGTCCGGCGTTTGGGCGCAAATGCGGCGGGCGAGCGCATTCAGCTTTTCCACCGATTCAAGATCGTTGCCGTGGAAGCCCACGCGCTTCATTACCATCAGCGGCTTGCCGTTGTCCGCCTCAAGGCTTATCATAACGCTGTTTGGTATGGCATACACCTGGCAGTCTATGCCGTATGCGCCTATTATGCGGCGCATAGTCTCCTCAACGCGGAATGTTTCCGCGCCGCTGAGCGCAAGCTCGTAGCCTATGCGCGCGGTAACGTCCGTCAAAAGATAATAGTTCATATATAAAGCCCTTTCATAAAAAGCAAAAAGCCGAATTTAGCGCATATATTACCGCTAAATTCGGCATGAGTCAAGATTATTATTTAATAATAACCCCTTAACCCCTCCTTCCCCACACCCGTGGGCTGAACATGAGTATGAGCGGGAATATCTCAAGGCGGCCGAAGAGCATGTCAAGCGAAAGTATCAGCTTGCTTGCGTCCGAAAAGGCGCTGAAGTTGCCGCTGGGGCCAACCATGGAAAGGCCGGGGCCGACGTTGCCTATGCAGGTCAAAACGCCGGTGACGGTGGTGGTAAAGTCAAAATTGTCAAGCGACACAAGCAGCATAGACGCCGCGCATATCGCCATGAACGCGGCAACGTAGCCGTATGTGCTGCGCATGACTGACGCGTCTATGCGCTTGCCGTCCATGCATATGGTCACAACGCGGCGCGGCTTTACCGCGCGCATCACTTCCGCCTTTAATCCCTTGAACAGCATAACGACGCGCGCCACCTTTACGCCGCCCGCCGTTGAGCCCGCGCTTGCGCCCGTTATCAAAAGGGCCATAAGTATCATGCGGGAAAACTCCGGCCATTTGTCAAAATCGGTCGTGGCAAAGCCGGTGGTGGACATAACGCTTGTGACCTGGAAAAAGCTTTGGTGCAGGGATTCGGCGAAGCTATTGCCGTAAAGGGGCAGTATGTTGAGCGCTATCATAAGCGTGCTTGCTATGACCATGCCGATGTACGCGCGGAACTCCTCGCCCTTGAACGCCTGCGCGCCCTTGCCTATCAATATGAAATAGTATACGTTGAAATTGACGCCGAACAGCATCATGAACACCGCTATAACCGTTTGCAGATAATGGCTCTGGTACGCGGCAATGCTTGCGTTCTTTATGGCGAAGCCGCCCGTGCCCGCGGTGGCGAATGCGTTTACAACGCTGTCAAAAAGCGGCATCCCGCCCGCAAGCAGCAGCACGAACAGCAGCACAGTCATGGCTATATAAATAAGATACAGCACCCTTGTTGTGTCCTTCATTTTGGCCGTAAGCTTGCCCACTACAGGCCCCGGGCTTTCCGCGCGCAGAAGATGCATGCTTTCCCCGTTGCCCTTTGCCAGCGGCACGACAGCCATCATGAACACCAGCACGCCCATGCCGCCTATCCAGTGCGTGAAGGAGCGCCAGTAAAGCAGGCTGTTTGGCAGCAGCTCAACGTTTGTAAGTATGGTTGCGCCGGTGGTGGTGAAGCCGGACACGGTTTCAAAAACGCAGTCCACAAAGCGCGGTATATACCGGCTGAAATAAAACGGCAGGCAGCCGAAAAGCGAGATGAGTATCCAGCTGAGCGATACTGTTATGAACCCCTCCGCCGGCCTTACCCCGCCCGAGCCGGGGCGCTTGAGCAGCAGCAGTATGCACCCCGCGGCCATTGTTATGCCCATGCTCAGCGCAAACGCCGCAACCGTGCCCTCCTCATGGGCGAAAAACGCGATGAGCAGCGGCGGCAGCATCATTGCCGCAAGCAGCCGCAGCACATGGCCTATATAGAATCCGACAGCCTTTATGTTCATACTTCGCCTTCAAAAATGTCCTTCAGATCGCGTATAGCGCGGTCCGCTTCGGTTACGACTATAACCGTGTCGCCCTTCTGCATAACGTCCGCACCGGAAGGGATAATAACCTTCCTTGCCCTTATTATTGCGGCTATCAGCACGTTCTTTTTAAGCTTCAGCCTGTACAGCGGCAGGTTGAGGAACTTCGCCTCCCCCTTAACGGAAAACTCCAGCGCCTCCGCCTTGCCTTCAACTATTTTATAAAGCGTCAGCACGCTGCCGCCTGTGGTGTCCTCCATCGCGCGGACGTAGCGCACTATCTCGTTTGCGGTCAAAAGCTTAGGGCTCACTATGCTGTCTATGCCCATGCTTTCGAATATGGGGTTATATTCGTTGCGGCTTATTTTGGTTATGCTCTTTGGCACGCCAACGTAGCTTGCGAACATGGATACGAGCAGGTTCTCTTCATCTATGCCCATAAGCGATACCACCGCATCCGCGGACGCTATCCCCTCGCTCAGCAGCAGCTTTTGATCCGTGCCGTTGCCGTTTATAACGGTCGCCTGCGGGAGCGTTTCGCTAAGATCCATGCAGCGCTTTTCGTCCTGCTCTATTATGGCAAGGTCTATCTTGTTGCGTATAAGCCGCTGGGCAAGGTATGTGGCCGTGCGGCTGCCGCCTATTATCATTACGCGCTGCGCCTTGGGCGAATATACTTTCAGGTTCTTTATAAGCCTTACCAAATCCGCCGCGTCCGCCGCTATTGTTACCTTGTCCCCCAGGTGCAGCGTAAAATCGCCCTTGGGGATGTGTATCGAGTTATCGCGCTCAACGGCGCACACAAGTGCGTTCACGTCCGCAACCGTCCTGAACTGCTGCAGCGGCTTGCCTATGAGCGGGTTGCCGTCCTTCAGCTTCAGCTCAACAAGCTCCGCGCTGCCGCGGGCGAAAGAATCGCGCTTGAGGAAGGATGGGAATTGCAGCAGGCGGAATATTTCAAGCGCGGCGGCCTTTTCCGGATTTATGACCATTGAAAGGCCCAGCTCTTCGCGCATGAAGCGTATCTGCTGATCGTATTCCGGGTTCCTTACGCGGGCGATGGTGTGCTTGCAGCCAAGCTTCTTCGCCACCATGCAGCACAAAAGGTTAGTCTCGTCCCCGTTGGTAGCGGCTATGAGCAGATCCGCCGTGTCAACGCCCGCCTCGCGCTGCACCTCAACGCTGGCGCCGTTGCCGTCCACCACCGCCACGTCGAGCGATTCCTGACTGGCGAGCAGAATGCGCCTGTTATTATCTATCACCACAAGGTCGTGGCCTTCTTCGGAAAGCGATTTTGTGAGCGTATAGCCCACTTTTCCGTCGCCTACAATAACTATCTTCATATCGTAATCAACAGTCTCCTGCATCAAATTTTACCGTATTATACACCGCTTTTTCCGCGTTGTCCACTTTGTTAAGCGGGCGCTAAAATTACGGCGTATATGCCGCGGCGTGAAAAAACGTATTTCTAAACCAAAAGTTTATGAATACTATATTGACAATAATCGTCAAACATGCTTTAATAACATGCGGCGGTTTAGAGATTCTAAACTTCCGGTTTACAATGTCTGTTTCGCAAATACGGGAGGCGATACGATGCTGGAAATAGGCGAGAAGATAAAGCGCAGGCGCGTGAGCCTCGGCCTTACGCAGGAGGAGCTTGCCGCGCGGGTGGAGCTTTCCAAAGGCTTTATCTCCCAGGTGGAGCGGGACCTGACCTCCCCTTCCATCGCCACGCTTACGGATATATTGGAAGCGCTGGGCATGAGCCTGGCGGATTTCTTTGCCCAGGAGGACACGAACGAAAAGGTTGTGTTCGGGGCGGACGATGTGTTCGTTAAGGAGGATGAGGACGCCGGCCATTCAATACATTGGCTGATACCCAACGCCCAGAAGAACTCCCTTGAGCCCATACTTGTAACGCTGCAAAGCGGGGGCAAAACATGGGAGCAGGACCCGCACGAGGGCGAGGAGTTCGGCTATGTTCTGCTTGGCGGCATAACGCTGCACATAGGCGGGGAAACGTTCAAGGTAAGGAAGGGGTCAAGCTTTTGCTTCAAGCCCACCGCCGTGCACTATATTTCAAACGATACCAAGCGCGAGGCTAAGGTGCTGTGGGTCTCCACGCCGCCCAGCTTTTAATATTAAATCAGGAAGGTAACATGAAATGTCAAAGCATCTTATAGATCTTGTGGATATACGCAAAACCTACGGCGAGGATGACGCGCTCAAGAACATCAACCTTTATATAAGGGACGGCGAATTCCTTACGCTGCTTGGCCCTTCCGGCTGCGGAAAGACCACCATGCTGCGCCTTATAGCGGGCTTCACAATGCCCACGGAGGGCAAAATACTCATAGACGGCAAGGATGTTTCCGCCGTGCCGCCGTTCAAGCGCCGCGTAAACACCGTTTTCCAGAAATACGCGCTGTTCCCGCACCTTAACGTATATGATAACGTTGCGTTCGGGCTGAAGATACAAAAGCTGAGCGCGCAGGAGATAGACACCCGCGTGAACGAAATGCTGGAGCTTGTAAACCTGAAAGGCTACGGCAAGCGCTGGATAGATCAGCTTTCCGGCGGGCAGCAGCAGCGCGTTGCCATAGCAAGGGCGCTCGTGAACCGTCCGCAGGTGCTTCTGCTTGACGAACCGCTCGGCGCGCTTGATTTGAAGCTGCGCAAGGGCATGCAGATAGAGCTTAAAAAAATGCAGCAGCGCCTTGGCATAACGTTCATATTCGTTACGCACGATCAGGAGGAGGCGCTCACCATGAGCGACACTATCGTTGTAATGAACGAAGGCCAGATTCAGCAGATAGGCACGCCCACAGATATTTACAACGAGCCCAAGAACGTGTTCGTTGCCAAGTTCATAGGCGAAAGCAACATACTGCCCGGCATAATGAAAAAGGATCTGCTCGTCAACTTCATGGGCAGGGACTTTGAATGCGTGGACAGCGGCTTTATGAAAAACGAGCCCGTTGACGTTGTTGTGCGTCCGGAGGATATAGACATGGTGAGCGATGCGGATGAGAACGCGCACCTTCACGGCAAGGTAAAGAGCGTATTGTTCATGGGCGTGCATTACGAATTCCTTGTTGAATGCGGGGACGTTACGCTGACAATACATTCGACCGACTATGTCGCCCCCGGCAGCGACGTTGGCATAATAATCCTGCCCGACGCCATCCACATAATGCACAAGAGCGTTAAGCCCGAGGAGCTTGATTTTACCACGGCGGACGAACTGCTGGAAGCGGAGATGGACGCGGAGCTGGAGGATAAGGACGAATGAAGCGCAAGGTGTTCGCCTATCCGTACATAGTATGGATGGTGCTGTTTATAGCGGTGCCTATGGTGTTCATATTCTATTATGCGTTCAATGTGGACGGCAGCTTCAGCTTTTCCAAGGCCTGGGCCACGCTGAGCGACATTTCAAAATGGCGCGTATTATGGGTGAGCATAGAAATTGCCGCCGGAACCACCATATTCTGCCTGCTGCTGGGCTACCCCATAGCATATATACTATCAAACATGCGAAAATCCGTGGCAGGGTTCATATCGGTGCTGTTCTTCGTGCCCATGTGGATGAACTTCGTGCTGAGGACATATGCATGGCAGGCCATATTGGAATACGCTATACCCAATATGCTCGGCTGGACGGATAAAACCCTTACCGGCAGCGTATGGGCGGTCATGATGGTTTTGGTATATAACTTTATACCCTTCATGGTGATGCCGCTTTATAATTCGCTTTCAAAGATAGACAGAAGCCTTATCGAAGCCTCAAACGACCTTGGCGCGAACGGGCGCATGACTTTCTTTAAGGTGGTGCTGCCGCTGAGCGTGCCCGGCATAGTTTCGGGCATAACAATGGTGTTTATCCCCGCCATAACGGCCTTTACCGTGCCCGCGCTCATAGGCAACGGCAACTATAACCTTTACGGTAACGAAATTGAGATGGCGTTCAAGCAGGCCGCGGGCAGCGCGGGCAGCGCGGATTATTCCGTGGGCAGCACGCTTGCGATAATACTGCTGGTATGCGTGTTCATAAGCACGGCCATAATGAACCGCTTCGATAAGGATCATGAGGAAGGGGGCAACCTGCTGTGAAAAAAGTAAAGCCGTTCAGGTATGTTTACCTTGCGCTGATGCTGCTGTTCCTCTACCTTCCCATAATTTACCTTATAGTGTTTTCGTTCAACGATTTTTCTACCGGCAGGCGCGTGTCCTACGCAAACCTTGGCCGCTGGAACGGATTCACGCTGGAGAATTATACCAACGTTTTTTCGGGCGAGGCCGGCAGCGCCCTGCTGCTCACGCTTGAGATAGCGCTTATAACAAGCGTTGTTGCAACGGTTATAGGCACGTTCGCCGCAATAGGCATCAATTCCATGAAAAAGCGGCCTAAGAGCATCATTTTGAATATATCCCAGCTCCCCATGGTCAATCCGGATCTGGTAACGGGCATAACGTTCATGATGCTTTTCGCCTTCGTAAACGGCGTGCTTACCAACATGGGCGCGGACAGGATGAGCGATATTGTAAAGCTGCTCATTGCACATATATCCTTCAGCATACCGTATGTTATATTCTCGGTAATGCCGCGGCTCAAGCAAAGCTCTTCCATGCTTTATGAAGCGACGCTCGACCTTGGCTGCACGCCCATGCAGGCCATGTTCCGCGTAATAATTCCGGACATTATGCCCGGCATAACATCGGGCTTCATAATGGCGCTTACAATGTCGCTTGACGACTTTGTGGTAAGCTACTTCGTGAGCGATTTAAGGAGCACATTGTCCGTATATATGTATTCCGCCGCGCGCGGAGCAAAGGGCGTTAATCCCGCCCTTGCAACGATTATATTCATCCCCCTCGTAACGCTGCTGCTGATAGTCAACCTAAGGCGCATCAGCAAGGAACGCGAGGATGAGATACAGAACAAAAAAGTGAAGATGAAAGGATAAGGAAAAATGAAAAAATTCTTTTGCTTTGCGCTTGCCCTCATGATGCTGTTCGCCTTCGCCGCGTGCAGCAACAGCAGCGACGGCCCCGCCGCCACCGGCGATGAAGAGGTTTTTGCCGACGGCGATCAGTACGACGAAATAGGCGGAGAGCTGAACATACTCAACTGGGGCGAGTATATTGACCCCGAGCTCATAACCCTGTTTGAAGAAGAAACGGGCGTTAAGGTGAACTACGTTGAAATGACCAGCAACGAAGAAATGCTGATAAAGCTTAAATCCTCCGATTGCGTATACGATATGTGCTTCCCCAGCGAATATATAATAGAACAGCTTATCGCAAGCGATCTGCTGCTGCCGCTGGATATGGATAAAATACCCAACGCCAAGAACATAATGCAGGATAAGCTTGAAATAACCGACTCCTTCGACCCCGGCAACAAGTATTCCCTGCCCTATATGTGGGGCACGGTGGGCATACTTTACAACACCACCATGGTCGAAGAACCCGTAACGAGCTGGGGCATACTTTGGGACGAAAAGTATTCGGGCCAGATCTGGATGTATGACAGCGTGCGCGACTCTATCGGTATCACGCTGAAATACTTGGGCTATGATCTCAATACCCGCAGCGAGGCTGAGATTGCCGAAGCGCGCGACCTGCTCATCGCCCAGAAGCCGCTCAGGAAAGGCTTCGGCACGGATAACATGCGCGCCAGCATGATAAACGGCAAAGCCGCAATGGCCGTGATATACTCCGGCGACGCTTTCGTCTGCATGGATGAAAACGAGGATCTTGCCTACGCCGTGCCGGAAGAAGGCAGCAACGTTTGGTTCGATAACGTGGTCATTCCCAAGAGCGCGAAGAATATTGAAGCGGCGCATGCCTTCATCAATTTCTTAAACGACGGCGCCATTGCCGCGCGCAACACGGAATATATCTATTATTCCACGCCCAATCAGGCCGCCATGGATAGGCTGGACGAATACTTCAGCGGCAGCGAAACATATAACCCGCCCAAAGAGGTGCTGGACCGCTGCACGGTATTCCATGACCTTGGCGATTTTGTAAGCGTATATAACGAAGCCTGGAACGCGATAAAGATGAAATAAGCTTATGGCGGGTATAATAGACAAAATATTTACACCGAAGAATATGGTAGCTCCCTCCCTTATCAAGGGGGAGCTGCCTTCTGCTAAAGAGGCATACGGCAGATGCCTTTCAATAGCATGGCCAAGCGCGGTGGAAAGCGTGCTGGTGGCGCTTGTTTCAAGCGTGGATACCATGATGGTAAGCTCGCTCGGCCCCAAGGCCATATCCGCCGTGGGCGTAACGGGGCAGCCGCGTATGCTTATGATGACGGCTATATTGTCGCTAAACATGGGCGTTACGGCCGTTGTTGCAAGGCGGCGCGGCGAAGGGGACATGATAGGCGCATCCAAAACGCTAAAGCAGTCGCTTTGGATAAACCTTATACTGGGCGCAATAATGGTCGCCATATCCTGCTTTTTGACGGAGCCTATAATGCGCCTTGCCGGCGCGCAGGCGGAATACATTGCCGATTCCGTGGCGTATTTCAGGATAATAATGAGCGGGCAGTTCTTCGCCTGCATAGGCATGACCATAAACGCCGCGCAGCGCGGCTGCGGAAACACAAAGGTGAGCATGCGTTCAAACGTTACGGCGAACCTTGTGAACATAGTGTTCAACTATTTCCTAATAAACGGCAAATGGTTCTTCCCGAAGCTCGGCGTGGTCGGCGCGGCTATTGCCACAGCCATAGGCCACATGGTCGCGTTCCTTATGGCGCTGTACAGCGTTGTGCATCCGCATAAGGGTGAACTGAACATTGTGGATGGCGGCAAGTGGGGTTTTGATAAAAAAACGCTTTCCAGCGTTGCAAAGGTTGCCACCGGCGCATTTACCGAACAGATAAGCTTGCGCGCGGGGCTTTTTGCGTTCTCCAGCATCATTGCCCGCCTTGGCACCATTCAGTTCGCCACGCACCAGATAAGCATGAGCCTGAGCCAGCTCATATTCTCCTTTGCCGATGGGCTTGGCGTTGCGTCAAGCAGCCTTGTGGGGCAGGGGCTTGGCATGAAGCGGCCCGACCTTTCCACAATTTACGGCAAAATAGGCCAGCGCTGCTCCATGATAATAGGGCTTACGCTTTCGGCATTGCTGGTTATTTTCCGCCGCCAGCTTTACGGCCTTTTTACCGATGACGCCGAGGTAATAGCCCTTGGCATGAAGCTTTGCTATTTCGTTGCGGGCGTATGCATGATTCAAACGTCGCAGGTGGTAATATCCGGCTGCCTTCGCGGCGCGGGGGATTCGCGCTATGTCGCGGTGACGAGCCTTGTTAGCATAGGCACGTTCCGCGTGGGGCTTTCGTATCTTTTGTGCTACCCGCTCGGCATAGGCGTATACGGCGCGTGGATAGGCTTTCTTGTGGACCAATGCACGCGGCTTGTGTTAAACTATACTCGATTCCATCGCGGAGGGTGGACAAAAATAGAACTGTAAAGGGGGGCTGCATGAACCGCACCGTAAAAACAATGATATACTGCGCGCTGTTCGCGGCGCTTACCGCCGTATGCTCGCAGTTGGCCATTCCCATTCAGCCCGTGCCGATAAACCTTGCGCTGCTTAGCGTGTATATAGCGGGCGGCCTTCTTGGCGGCGGCATGGGCGCGGCAAGCCAGGCCGTGTTCATTTTGATAGGGGCGGTCGGCGTGCCTGTGTTCGCGGGGTTCCGCGGCGGGGTGCAGGCGCTTGTCGGCCCCACGGGCGGCTACCTCTTCGGTTATGTCGCGGTGGCATTCGTTACGGGCGTGATGGTAAAGCGCCTGGGTGCGGAACCGCTGAAAACGGCGCTTTCGTGCGCGGTTGGCATGGCGGCATGCTATGCGCTGGGCACGGCATGGTACTGCGTGCAGAGCGGCACGCCCGCATTGGCGGCGCTGAGCACGTGCGTATTTCCCTTCCTTCCGGGCGACGCGGTAAAAATAGCCGCCGCGGCGCTGCTTGTGCCAAGGCTAAAGGGGGTAATAAAACTATGATAGATAAACACGAAACCAACAGATACCTAAAGCGGCTGCATGCGCTGGGCTACAGCCTCGCTCCGCTGGGCGTGGAGTTCAGGAAAGATAACGAGCCGTATTTCTGCACGCCCAAGTATTCAAGCATAATAGGCTGGGCCGGTGTGGACGGGATACATTTCTGCTGCATATTCGGCTATGCGGACGCGGTGTTTGCCGTAAGCCCCATGAACGCGCCGGGCGAATACGTTCACATCATTGCCGAAAGCATAGGGGATTTCATAAGCCTGCTGCTTGCAACGGGGGACAGCGCCGCGCTTGAGCAGGCGTGGCAATGGGACAGGGAACAGTTTGACGCATTCGTGCGGGAAAGCAAGGCAAATGCCCCGCGCGAGGTTATAGACATGGTTGGGCTGAAGCTGAAGCTTAGGCCCATGCGCGATCCATACGATTACATACACTCTCTTCAGCAGAATTTTGATTACAGCAAAATAAGGTATCGGAACGACGAAGCGGAGAAAAACGCATCCGCGGGCGGCGGCAAAGCGCCCAGAAAGAAGCGCACCCCGAAGCCGGCGCAGGGAAGTTCCGAACCGCGAATGAAGATATATTTTGAAAACAGGCGCAAGGGGCACATAGGCCAGGAGATAAGGATAGAGCGCCGATTTAATTGGGCGGAGCGCGAATGGCTCGTGCCCTGCATATACACGTTCCGCTACGGCATGGCGGTGGACTTGTGCATGAAGCTTGACGATGAGCACGGGCCGATGGACATAAGGCCGAACGTAGCCCTAAACGGCGATTTGATACACTATTCCGTTGGCAGCAGCACATGTTATTATGCCGCAAATGAGTACAACGAGGATGAGGCTGTCGCCTTCGTTAACAGCTACGGGCTTGACCCCAAGGCCGATTATATGTTCAGCCGCTGGTTCTTCCCGTGGGTAACCAGCCTGAAGCCGGCTATATCGGAGCTGAGCATTCGGCTGATAGCCGAGCCGCGCCCGATATCCGCGGGCAATTTCATTATACAGTCGGGCGGGAGCGTGAAGCTTACGCATCCCGTAACGCACGACGTATATACCATAACCGCGCTCAGCACAGAGCAAAAGACCATTGGCAAAAAGGTACTCGGCGTGAGCGACTATGAAATGCCGCAGAATATGACGGTCATGAAATACACCGTTTCCCCCGATGCCGGCAACGCCCTTATAATAACCGACGCCGAGCCCGGCGACAACCCGCGCCCGCGCAGCATGAGCCTTGGCGGCATGGCTTCGGCGATAGGCGTGATAGGCGGCACGGACGGCCCCACCACGCTTTATATGAACAACGACAAGAATGCCCGCGTGGCTTGCTCCGCGCTGCGCTTTGAAAAGACCTCCCGCCCCGTGACCTGGCAAGCGGAGTTCCGCTGTAAGGAATATGCGGATGCGGAAGAAAGGCTTGTGTAGCAGGCTAACGCCCGTTACGCTTTCTGCACATACATGCCTATGTACGGCTCGTCGTCAAGATAGTAGCCGCAGGGCAGGCAGGCTATCATCATGCCGTCCGCGGGGGCATATACATCCGTTGCATCCACGCGGCCTATGCGCTCGCCCGCGCGTATCGCCGCGCCTATCTCCTTTTCGGGCTGCCACAGGCCCGCATGCGGGGCGTTTATGTCTATCAGCTTGCCATAGAACGTTGGCGCATGGCCTTCAACCTTGCCCGCAACAACGCCTTCGCTCCTGAGCATATCCATAAGGCCGTTAAAGCACACGTCGGCAAATTTCAGGTTGACCGCGCCGTCTCCCGCGCCGGAGGGTATTTCTATTATGCAGGCGGCTTGGGCGCGCTTGCGGCAGGATTCCGTGAAAAGCTGCCCGCCAAGGCCCTCCGAATGGACGGCTATGGGCATTGTTATGCGGCTGACCAGATCGCGTACCTTGGCCGACTCACTGTATACCGAAAGTATATACGGCAATCCGTGCTGCCCGCAGCAGTGAAGGTCCACCAATATGTCCGCATCGGCGGTTTCTTTGTATATGGATGCGGCTAGCTTATGGGATATGCTCCCGCTTTCGTTGCCAGGGAAAACGCGGTTCAGATCAACCGCGTCAAACGGGCTCCTGCGCTGCATGCAGCGCATTGCCGCCGCGTTTACGGTGGGTATTATTTTCACCGTGCCCTTTACGGGCGGATTTTTTATAAAATGGCCTATAAGCCGCTGCGCAACGTAAATGCCGCTCACCTCGTTGCCGTGTATGCCGGCGGTGAATGTTATATGCGGTTCGCCGCTGCCGAATGTGTATACATCGTATTGGGTATTTACCCCGTATTCTTCTATGGTGACTGTTTTCATGCGTCCTCCTGTCAAATTGCGCTGAGCACCAGCATAACTATGCCCGTTGCAAGATATACCGCCGCGCGGGCGGCAAAACCCTGCTTAACGCTCAGGCTTTCGGTTTCGGCCTGCTCCGCCGTTTCGTCCAGATCGTCGTCCGTATTGTGCCGCGGGGCGTTAAGCCCTATGCGCGGCTTTTTGCGCTTTTCAGCGGGGGATTTAAGGTAATACGGCACCTCCTGCGGCTTTTTGCGCTTCAAAAGCTTCGTTATATCCGTACCCTTGCTTTTAAGATAAAATATCCATGCCGCAAGCAGATATATCATGCCCGCCGCGCCCGCAAACCAGCCCGCATACACGCGCTGATACCGCGAAAAAAAGAATATCAGCATGTATGCAATAAGGCACAGCGAAAGATTGTACATAAGCTTTTTCAGCGCGTAGCCAAGCATTGTTTCCCCTCTGTATCGGCTTTACAGCCGTATTTTTACCGTATCGATATCCAAACCCACGTTTTCAAGCGACACATGCGCCCCCGCATAGCCGCGGGAAGCATCGGTCTTATAGTATTTAGGCACTACAATATATGTGTCGCCATCGGCTTCGTAGGCAACGGCGCCCTTTATGTGGCTGCCCTTTTCGTCGCGGTACATATCGTCCCTCAGCCCGCAAAGATAGTATTTTTCCATCATTGCGTCGAACGTGGGGCTGTTGGTGATAAGGTTGGTAACATAGTCGCGGTAGAAGCCGTCCTCCTCTTTGCAGAGCTGAGCATCCGGCGCAAACGCGGCCTGCTGATTTATTATATCAAACGTGTCGCCCTTTTGCACGGATGCAAGCTTAACGCCGCGATAGCAGCCGTTCGCGGTCTTTTCGGCGCTTGTGCAGTCCACTATGAACACGTTTGCGCTGCCGAGCACGCTGAATTTGCCCGCGTGGTACACAAGCGCGGTATCCTCGCTCACGGCGTAGCCTATGCGCGCGCCTTCGCGGTTTTTAAGGCAGGTTTCGATAAGCCTTATAAGGCGCGGGCGTTTATTAAAGTGCTGATCCACCACGCCGTGGGGGAAGAAGCCAAGGCCCTGCGTAATGGTGAGCGGGTCGCAGGGATCGTCCTTTTCGCACTGCTCGTCGTATTTATCATAGCCGTACATTATGTCCCGGCTGAGCACGCCTCGGTCGTTGCCGGAGCCTATCATGACGCGGCTCATTATTGCCGCGCCCGCGCTGGAGCCGCCTATAACGCCGCCGGATGCATATATCTCCCTGAGCCTTGTAAGCAGCTTAGTATCGGTGCCGTCCTCGCGCAGGAAGCACTTGGCGGTGAAATACTGATCCCCGCCCGTGAACCAAACGCCCGTAACGCCCTCCATAAGCTCCAGCAGCCCGTCCGCATCGCCGGTGAAGGCATTGTAGCCGCGCTCGTCGCGCACATGGGAAGCATACAGCGGCACAAGCACGCAGTTTTCTTCCTTTGCGCCAAGGCGCACGAAATCATCCCTGTAAGAGCGGAAAGTATCGTCCGGGTCCATGCCGGAAGCGGACACGATAAACGCAAACTTTCCGTTTGCGCCGCCGGCGCGCCGTATAAGCTCGGCAAATACCTCGTCCGCGCTCTGTATCAGGCCGCCGCCAACTATAAAAAGCGTTCCTTCCATATGCATAGCCTCCGTTTATTTAAGTATTTTGCGGTATTCGTCCGCCTCGCGTTCGTTCGCCCAAACGAAGTGGCCCTTCTTTATTTCCGTCCACGCGGGCTTATCGGTTTCGTAATCATGCATGCCCGGGTCGTATACAACCAGCTTTTTGCCGCGCTCAATGTCCGGATCCGGCACGGGTGCAGCCTGAAGCAGGGCGTTGGTATACGGGTGCAGGGGATTGAGGAACAGCTCCTCGCTTTCCGCAAGCTCCACAATTCTGCCCTTGTACATAACGGCAATTCTGTCCGATATGAAGCGGACAACGCTCAAATCATGCGCAATGAACATATATGTGAAGCCCTTTTCGGCCTTCAGCCTGTTCAAAAGGTTTATTACCTGCGCGCGTATGGAAACATCCAGCGCGCTTATGGGTTCGTCCGCTATTATGAAGCGCGGCTCCACGGCAAGCGCCCTTGCTATGCCTATGCGCTGGCGCTGACCGCCGCTGAACTCGTGCGGGAAGCGCGTTGCGTATTCCTCCATAAGGCCAACGCTGTGCATCGCGTCTATAACCTTTTGCTTGCGCTCCTTTTCGTTTTTGAAAAGGTGGAAGTTATATAAGCCTTCGGAAATGATATAGTCCACCTTGGCGCGCTCGTTAAGGCTGGCCATGGGGTCCTGGAATATCATCTGCACGTTTTTGCGGAACTCCGTAAGCTCGTGGTTATTCATTTTGCCGTTTACCTTCATGCCATCGTAATAAATATCGCCGGAGGAGGTGTGGCATATCTTCATTATGGCCTTGCCGGTAGTAGTTTTGCCGCTGCCCGATTCACCAACGAGGGAGAACGTTTCCCCTTCGTATATATCGAAACTCACGTCCTTAACCGCGCTGAATTCCTTGCGGTTCAGCTTGAAGTTGACGTAAAGATTGCGCACGGACACAAGCTTTTTGCCGTTTGAGTAATCCTTTGGCGGCAGGGGCTCTATCTTTTCCGTCTGCTCATGCTCCTTTGCAAGCTCCGTGCGGTAATCTGCCGCCTTGTCGCTCATCAGCCACGTTTTGGCATAATGCGTATCCGATACTTTGAAGAACGGCGGTTCGTATTCATAATCCACCTTCATCGCATCCAGATTGCGGGGAGCGAAGGCGTCGCCCTTTATTTCCTTATAAAGGTTGGGCGGGGTACCCTTTATGGAGTGCAGCTCGTGCCCCTTTACGCCAAGCTGTGGCAGGGACATGAGCAGCGCCTTTGTGTACGGGTGGCGCGCATCCTTGAATATTTCGTTTGCAAGGCCGTGTTCAACTATCTGCCCGGCGTACATAACGGCAACCCTGTCCGCAACGTTTGCCACCACGCCAAGATCGTGCGTGATATATATTACGGACATATCCATTTCCTTTTGCAGCCGCTTTATAAGGTCCAGTATCTGCGCCTGCACGGTAACGTCCAGCGCGGTTGTGGGCTCGTCGCAGATAAGTATTTTTGGCTTGCAGGCTATGGCCGTGGCTATTACAACCCTTTGGCGCATACCGCCGCTGAATTCGTGCGGATACTGCTTATATCTCTGCTCCGGATCGTTTATGCCAACCTGCTTTAAAAGCTCTATTGCTTCCTTCTTGGCCTGCGCTTTATCGGTGCCGAACTGATAGGTTATTACCTCGCGTATCTGCTCGCCTATGGTTTTAACGGGGTTAAGGCTGGTCATGGGGTCCTGGAACACCATGGCAATCTTTTTGCCGCGCACCTTCAGCCATTCCTTTTCGGTTTTATACTTGGCTATGTTAACGCCGTCCAGCAGCATTTCGCCCTGCTCAACCCAGCCGTTGGTATCCAGCATGCCTATGAAGGACTTTGTAAATACGCTTTTGCCGGAGCCGGATTCGCCCACTATCGCCAGCGTTTCGCCATCGTAAAGGTCTATTGACGCGCCGCGGATGGCGGTGAGCGTATGGCCGCGCAGATTGAACTTTATAACTACGTCTTTTGCTTCAAATATCTTTTCCCTCATGCTGCGCCCCTCCTTAAACATGGTTGCGCGGGTCGGATGCATCCGCAAATTTGTTGCCGATTATATAGAACGAAATGGTGATGAAGCACAGTATGAGCGTGGGGCATATCATCTGGTAAGGATACACCAAAAAAGCGCTCCTGCCCTGATTGACCAAATTGCCCAGCGTACAAAGATCCGCCGGCAGGCCAACGCCTATAAAGCTCAAAAACACTTCCGAACCTATGGAGGACGGTATCGTCAGCGCCACGTCCATTATGATAAGGCTAACAAGATAGGGCACCACGTTGCGGCTTATTATGCGCTTGGGCGGGGTTTTAAGACATATGGAGGCGATGTTGTAGTCCGCCTCGCGCAGGGCCAGTATGCGGCTGCGGAACCAGCGCGCCTCGCTTATCCAGCCCGTTGCCACAAGGGCTATCATAATGGTGAATATGCTGGGCTTCATAATATAAGCTATAAGCACAAGGTAAATGGTGCTCGGCACGTTGGTAAGGGTATTGTATATGGCGAACATAAGGGTATCCAGCTTCCTGTAAAAGCCCCATATTGCGCCGATAATAACGCCCAGGCCTACTTCAAAGAAGGCGACCGCCAGCGAAAGCAGCAGCGACGTGCGCGTGCCGAACCACACCCGCGCCCATATATCGCGCCCAACGCCATCCGTGCCGAAGGGATGCTCGGCAGAAGGCGGCAGGTTCCATTCCCGCGCGGAAAGGGCCACGGCGTAAGGATCGCGGTCGGTTACCATTGGGTATATAACCGTGTATGCCACAAGCGCTATCAGCAGCGCCACTATGACCTTTACAACGGTGCTTTTGAAAAACGTGCGTATGGTGCTGCGCCAATATGAATAATTGGAAAAGCCGGCTTCCTCGCTTAGTTCTTCATGAAACTCCGCGCGGGTAAAAAGCGCGTCCGGAATATCGTTTATATTGGGCACGGGATTGTTTTTTGCGTTTGATTCCATGTTCTTTTCCTCCGCATCAATCGTCGTTCCCGCCGACAAGCTTTATTCTCGGGTCCACGAAGGACACTACTATGTCCCCCAGGAAAACGCCCAGCACGCTGAGCGCGCCGTAAAGCAGCACAAGTATCTGCACAAGCGGGTTATCCATGGCCGTGATGGACTTGATGAGCAATCCGCCCGTGCCGGGGATGGCATACATGCTTTCGATAACAAGGGAGCCGGAAAGCATGAGCAGGAAGTCCGACGGGATATTTATGGCAATGGGCACGATAGCGTTGCGGAAAATGTGGCGCCACATTATGAAACGCTTAGGCAGGCCCTTAACGGTTGCAAACTTAATATAATCCTTGTTTTCTTCATCCACAACATAGCGCCTGAGCCACGTGGCGTAGCCCGCGATGCTGCCGATGGACATGGAAACAACGGGCAGTATCCACGAAACCGGCTGGTCCATATAGAAAAGCATAGGCAGATCGAACCAGCGGGAAAGGAACACCTGAATGAAGAAATGGATAATAATGCTTGGCACGGCGCGGATTATAACAACATACAGCGTGCCTAAGCCATCCACTATGCCGCTCTTGTTGCCGGCCATGGCCATGCCCAGCGGTATGCCTATTATGGCCGAAACGAACCAGCTTATGAAGTTAAGCAGGAGCGAATATGGGATTTTTTCGCCCAAAACACTTGCAATGGGCATGTTTGGATACAGCGTTATGCTGCGGCCGAGGTCGCCTTTGAAAAGGCCGGAAACAAAGTTGTAAAGCTGAGTAGGAAGGGGGTCAAGCACGCCCATATTGCGCAGATATGCGTTCTTTTCGGCGTCGCTCATTTCCTTATACTGTTCTTTGGAAAAATAGCCCGCGGTGGGCATAAAGCGAAGCAGAGCAAATACCACCAGCACAACAAGCACTATCGTTACGATAGCTTGCCCCAATTTGGAAAGCAGGTATCTTGTCATGGTAAAACCTCGTTTGGGTGTTTTTTCTGTTCGGGCGCATTGCCCGGCAATTATACGCGCGGAGGTGGGCTTCCCCACCCCCGCAAATGAATCTTATTTTGTTGAGTTAAAGTGCGATCGGTTTATCAGTTGTTGGCAAGGGCAGCCTTTTCGGCCTCGTACTCTTCCTTCAGCTGCTCGTGCTGCGCCTTGGTAACGGGTTCGCTCTGTATCAGCGCGCCCTTCATCTTGTAACGGCTCAGCCCGAAGTAGCCGCCGGGCACGGTGTAGGGCACAAGGCGCGTCATGTTATATGAACCGCCGCCGGACATATAGGGCTTGAGGTACGCATGCTCCAGCAGGTAACATTCCGCGTCCGCATAGGCGGCATAGCGCTCGCTCAGGTCATATGTTGCGCTGGCCTTTTCTATCATCGCGTCAAACTCGGGTATGGAATAACCGGAATCGGTTATGTCATAATCGCTGGTGCAGCGGTTAAGGTTGGCGGAAGGATCAGCATAGCGCAGGCCGTAGCTGTCGTCCACCAAATCCCAGTTGCCAAGATCGAGCACCTCGGCAGAGAAGCTGTTGGACGAATAGGTGAGGATAACGTTAACGTATTCCTTGCCAAGGTAGGTCTCCAGCATGTTCTTCACAAGGGTGGCTTTCTTCATGTCGCTGTCGGAAGAGCTGGAGGAATACACTATGTCTATGGGCAGCTTGCCGTCGCAATCGAACTCGGTAAGCGGCAGCATGTCAACATGGCCCGGCGTTACGCCCTTGAGCGTCACTCCGTCCGCCTCGCACAGCTCCGCTATTGCGGCCTTCAGGTATTCCTGAGCTTTTTCAACGTTGTACGGATCGGTATCGCGATAGGCGGGCAGGTTGCCGTAATCGGTATAATCCTTGCCGTCGCCGTCAAATATGGCGTTTTCGGGCAGCAGCGTATAGCGGCAGAAGAATTCGGGGTCGTTAGGCTCCCATATGGCGGAAAGGGTTATTGCGTCTATCGCGCTGAATACGGCCTTGCGGAAGTTTTCGTTCTGCACGGCGGCCGCCATTTCGGGGTTCTTGGTTTGGAAATTCCAGCTGTACCAATAGGTGGTAACGGTCTTTTCGGAAAGATATACATAGTCTTCCCATTCGCCGCCGCGTATGCTGGCAACCTCTTCGGAGGTAAGGGACGTGCCGGTTATGTTGCCGCGCTGGAACATTTCAAGGCTTGAAATGCTGTCGGAAACATATTCCCACTGCAGCGTGTCAAGCGTAAGCTTGTCAAGATCCCAGTAGTTTTCGTTCTTGGTAAGCACAAACTGCTTATCAAGATCCCACGCGGAGATATAGTAACCGCCGTTATAAAGCATGGTTTCCTTGCTGGTGCCGAAATCGTCGCCCACGCCGTCAAGGAACGCCTGCTCCACGGGCAGCGTCATATCAAGCTGCGCATAGGAAAGGAAATACGGGCAGGGGCCGGAAAGGGTGTATTCAACGGTGTATTCGTCAACGGCCTTCACGCCCACGGTTTCGTCAAAAGAAGCGACCACTTCGTCGCGGGTCTTGCCTATGTCCGTGCCGTCATCTATATCCACAAGAGCGTAGTAATAATCATATAGGCCCGCTATAACGTTCCTTATGGTGCTGATGCCGCTGGCGTTGTTTGCAGGATCGGCAATATAGCGTATGCCGGCCACAAAATCGTCCGCATTCACCGTATACTCGGTATTGTTGCCGTTGCAGTCCACCCAATATACATTGGGACGGATATGGAACGTCCAAACGGAAAAATCATCGTTATGCTCCCAGCTTTCCGCCATGCAGGGGGAGGGACGGCCGTATATGTCGGTTTCAACAAGGCCTTCCACAATGTTGGAAATAAAGTTGTAATCCGACGTGAACTCCGTGCAATACGGGTTCATGGAGGTTATGGAGGTGGAAAAAGTGGACTTATAAGTCTTTTCGTAAACCACCTGCGGCTCATCCGTCTGCGTTGGCGCAGCGGTGTTTGCCGGGTCGTTACCCTGCGGCGTGTTGCCGTTCTGGCTACTGCTGCATCCCGCAACAATACCGGACAGCATCACAAGCGTCAATAACAAAGCGATCGTCTTTTTCATGCCTATTCTCCTTAAAGATTTGATATGGTATAAGCCGTACTGTTTGTACCTTCCAGCTTACCTTGCATGTATCCTAACATAAACAAATGCAATTGTAAAGTGAAAGCTCAACATTTTTGCCCAAAAATTATTATTTTAGGCATAATGACGCTTGATTTTTTGATTTTATTGGCATATAATAAAGTAAACGCTTTAAGATTCCATTTTTTGAGGAGGAAGTATGTCCGTAACAGAGTCCATCCGTGAAGCCATGGCCGGCCTTACAAACAAGCAGAAATCCATAGCGCAGTATATAATGGATAATCCGGACGAAACTTCCTATTTATCGCTCAAGGAACTGAGCGTGCGCACGAGTAGTTCGGAAGTATCGGTACTAAGGCTTTGCAAGGCGCTGGGGTACAATAACTTCGTTGCGCTGAAGGATGCGCTCAAGCAGCATACGCAGGGTGCGTTCCGCGCGGCAACGCTCAGCGCGCCGAGCCTACACCCTGATAACCGCATAGGCACGGCAGAGGAGCTGCTGAACAAGGTTTGCGCGGACGAGCAGAACAATCTTAACGCCACCATAGCGCAGCTGGATGTGCAAACGCTTGTAAACTGTGCGCACAGGCTGCTTAAATCGGAGCGCGTGTTCGTATTTGCGCACGACAGGTCCTATGTGTTTGCGGACTATCTTTGCTACCGGCTGAACTTTCTGCGCATACAGGCCACGGCGGTGCAGCTTGGCGAAAGCAACACCGTGTCCACAATACTTGCCGCCATGCAGGGCGGGGATACGGCCATACTGTTCTCCTTCCCGCCGTACTTTGAACCATGCGCAAACGCCGCAAGCTACTGCCGCTATAAGAACATTCCGCTTATAGCTGTGACAGACAGCATGGATTCCCCTGCGGCCGCCAATGCGGACAGCGTTTTCCTTTGCCGCACGGGTGCGCGGTATTTTTACAATTCGCAGGTAGCGACGCTTTCATTTATAAATATACTCACGTCCTGCATAGCCATACAGATGGGCAGCGGGTTCGATGAAATACTGGCGAACGAGCAGGACGTTATGGATTTTTTGGACAGTTTTAACTACGCGGAAAAAGCGGAGAATTGACATAAATTTTGGTTTGGGAGGCACTATGCTTAAACTACTGAAGAATTGCAGCGTATACGCGCCGAAGTATGCCGGCAAAAAGGACATATTGATAATGGGCGAAAAGATATATGCCGTTGCGGATGATCTTTCCGCGTGGCAGGCGGCGCCCGAAACTGAAGTATATGACATAAACGGCGCGGCGGTATGCCCGGGCATAGTGGATACGCATGTGCACATAACCGGCGGCGGCGGGGAACAGGGCCCCGTTTCCCGCACGCCCGAAATAAGGCTGAGTGAGCTGACGCTCAACGGCGTTACCACCGTGGTAAGCCCGCTCGGCACGGACGGAATATCAAGAAGCCTTGAAAATCTGCTTTTCAAGTGCCGCGCACTGGAGCATTACGGGCTGACCTGCCGCATAGTGACGGGCAACTACCGCTACCCTTCGCCCACCATTACGGGGGACGTGGCGCGGGACGTGGCGCTTATAGGTGAAATGATAGGCGTGAAAATAGCCATATCGGATCACCGCGGCTCAAACGTAACATGGCAGGAGCTGGCGCGCCTTGGCACAGAGGTGCGCGTGAGCAGCATGCTCAGCGGCAAAAAAGGATACGTAATAATACATGTCGGAAGCGGAAAGGACAGGCTGAAGCCGCTTTTTGATGCGGTGGAGAACTCCGAACTGCCGCCGGATACGTTCATGCCCACGCATTGCTGCCGCACGGCAGAGTTGATAAGCGACGCGGTGAAGTTTAACAAAATGGGCGGCACGGCGGACTTTACGGCGGATACAGTTGAAAGCGAAAACGGCACTGCGGCGGCGGTATACTCCGCGCTGCAGCAGGGCGCGGACCCCGCGCGCATAACCATGAGCAGCGATGCATGCGGCAGC
Organism: bacterium; assembly: GCA_963608365.1. Taxonomy (GTDB): domain Bacteria; phylum Bacillota; class Clostridia; order Christensenellales; family CAG-138; genus Phil1. Next base: position 27,459 of record CAVDFM010000008.1, read on the forward strand.
CAGCCCAAGTTTGACGCGGACGGCAACTGCACCGGCATAACATATACAACGCCCGAAACGCTGCTGTGCGAGTTGAGGCGGCTGAAGGAGATATACAACGTTCCCTTTGAAACGGCGCTTGCGTTCTTCACAGAAAATCCGGCACGCGTGGCGGGCTTTGCCGGCAGAAAAGGCGTTATCTGCGCGGGCGCCGATGCGGACATAATGGTGCTTGGCAGCGATTATCGCGTAGACAGACTGTTCGCCCGCGGTAAGCTGTTTGTGGACGGCGGCGCGGCCGTGGTCAAGGATTATTTTGAAAACTAAACCAGATATTGTCATTCTTCCCGCGTATTCCGAACAGCCATACCCCTCCGGTCGTTCGGAATACGATAGACAATGCCGCCCGGCATCTGCCGGGCGGCTTATTTATGCATCGCTGTGCGGTTTTACCACGGTCTCCTTCCGCAATAGAAGTGCTTTTTCCAGTAGCTTTCGGTATAATCGCGGCGGACGACCTTGCCCTTGTTGTTGGAAGCGTCTATCATTTCGCTGCTGTTTATAACTATGCCCACGTGGCCTATTTTGGTAAAGTTGTTGTCATAGAAGAATATAAGGTCGCCGCGCTTCAAATCGCTCATCTTGGTTATCTTCGTCCAGTCGCTCACCTGCGAATAGCCCGCCGCGTTCAGCCTTCTTCTGTTGCTGCCCGCTTCTTTAAGGCAATAGTATACCAGGCCCGAGCAATCGAACTTGTCCGGCCCCTTTGCGCCGAGTACGTATTTGTCGCCAAGCTGCTTCTTCGCAACGGATATCATCTTTTCTATATTTGCCTTGGTGCGCGCGCTCTTGGCCTTGCTGGCGCTTTCCTTGGCGTTGTCGCTGTAAAGCAGTTCAAATGTCTTTTCGCCGCACATACCGTCCGGACTCAGCCCGTTCCTGTCCTGGAATTCCTTCAGCGCGGCAACGGTCTTGTCCCCATAGTAGCCGGTTATGGCGCTCATGTAGCCAAGATCCTTCAGCTGCTCCTGCATTTCGGTTATGTCGCTGCCCTCCATGCCGTATTTAACAACGTAATGCGGCGCGTCGTCCGCAAACAGCAGCGCAAGCGTCTGCTCGCCCGCTATGCCGTCCTCCTTGAGCGTTGCGTCTATTGTATCGGTAAAGTTTATCTGCCGCTGGAAAAGCCGCACAGCCGCCTCCGTAGCGGGGCCGAACTTTATTGTGGGTTCATCGTCCGCCATGTAGCCAAGCTCCATCAGCCTTAATTGCAGCGGCTCAACGTCCTCCCGCTCCATGCCGCGCTTCAGCGTTGGGTCAAATGGCGTGGGCGTGGGTTCGGGCGTGGGCTCAGGAGTGGGCGCAAGCGTAGGAGTAGGCACGGGCACATACGCCGCGTCGCTCACGGCACGGTCCTGTGTATTCGCGCTCATGAGCGCGGCGTCGCCGTCCGCATCGGCATTGGCTGCGGATGCGCCGTTGGCTATGGCGATTATTATAACGGCCACTATCGCCGCGCATACCACACCGCCGCCGCAAAGCACTATCAGCCGCTTTTGCGGGTCCATCCTGCCAAAGCGCTTGCGTATGCCCTGCGTGAACCTTCGCGCAGATGCACGGGAAAGCTTTGCCTGCCGGTATGCTCCTTTTTTTATTCGGTTTATAAAACGGGAAAGCGCTTCCCTCAGCTTGTCCATCATTACCTCCGTATATGCTTTGGTATATGCTTTGAAGTATATTTTATATTGAATCCGCCGTTTTTTCAATGAATCAGGGCATATCGACAAAGAATATTTACAAAATGGGCTTTTGTGCGGACGCATTTTGTGGACTAAACCGGCAAAGAATACAATATGTTGATTGCGCAAAACAATAATGATATAATCTGAACATAAAATAAAAGAAGGAAACGCTTGCAATGTTTGAACAGGTGCTTGCCGCTATACGCGCGCACGACAGAATAATAATACACCGCCATTCCCGTCCTGACGGGGACGCGATAGGCAGCCAAACGGGGCTGAAATATCTTATAAAGGCCAATTTTCCCGATAAAGATGTATACAGCGTTGGGGACGATCCCGCGCGCTACGGCTTCATAGAGGGCTGCGCTATAGATACCGTGAGCGACGATATGTATGCCGATGCATTGGCGGTTATACTCGACTGCGGCGGTGCATCGCTGATAAGCGACGCGCGCTATTCCCTCGCAAAAACCACCGTGCGCCTTGACCACCACCTCTTCACGGGGCAAATAGCGGACATAGAGGTGATACGCCCCGAATACGAAAGCTGCTGCGGAATAGTTACGGCCCTTGCCATGGAGGCGGGCTTTACGCTTAATAAAATTGCGGCAAAGGCGCTTTTCACCGGCATGGTCACGGACAGCGGACGCTTCCGTTACGACACCACAAGCACGGATACCTTCATGCGCGCGGCGTATCTTATGCAGGCGGGCTTCAGCACGGACGAAATATATCTTCCGCTTTATGAGGATGAGCTGAGCCGCGTGCAGCTGAGGGCATATTTCATAGGCAAAATAAAGCTGACGGAGCACAATGTTGCCTATATTTATACGGACAGGGCGGAAATGCAGCGCCTTGCCGTGGACGATTTCACGGTGTCCCGCGGGATGGCAAACGTTATGAGCGACATTAAGGGCGTTAGCATATGGGTCAACTTTACGGAAACTGATGCGGGCGTGCTGTGCGAGCTGCGCTCCAGTCTGCATAACATAAACCCCGTTGCCGTGAAATACGGCGGCGGCGGCCATGCCAAGGCCAGCGGCGCGACCGTAGCGGACAGGGAAACCGCTATGCGCATGCTTAACGATTTGGACAAAATGAGCAACGAGGCGAACGGATAACATGAACGAAGCAATAAAGCGCGAACTGCTTGAAAAAATAAAGCAATACCACAAAATT
>CAVDFM010000009.1:0-1083 GCA_963608365.1 bacterium
CTCCGCCCTCCCGTGCAAGCCATCTTTTGATATTAAAATATCACATCTTGCATGGTATGTCAATAAAAGCGGCTGATATTCTTATTTTTTCTCCATCATCTCCACCGTGCCCTTAGCCGTGGTGAGTTCATAGCGCTCGTCGCACAGGGCTTCGGTAAAGCGGGCGGAGGGGTTATTTCCGGGGCATGTGGAATCGAAATACAGGCAGGGCACGGGGTCGCCGCCGTGGGAGCCGGTGTCCGAATAGGTGAAATGGTCGCTCAGCACAAGCATGCGGAAATCGCCCTTCACCTCGTTCATAAGGCGGCGCACAACCAGCGCGTCCGCGGCCTCTATCGCGGCGCGCTTGCCCAGCGGATTGCGGTCGTGGCTCAGGTCGTCCGTGGCCTGAATATGCACATACGCGCGCTCGTAGCCGCCGTTGAGCGCGGCTATCGCCTTGTCCGCCTTTTCCGTAAGGAACGCTTCAAAGCTTCTGCCCGCTTCCTCCGTGGGGAATATGGGTATGTTGGCGGCGGCCGTTATGCCACGCATGAGTATGGTTTCGCCCAGCGCGCAGCGGCCCGTCTCTGCCTGGGGAAATTCGGGTGCAAGGCTGTCGCCCCAGAACCATATTGCGTTGCACTTTGTGCCCGTGTTTTTCAGCACCTCAAACGCCCTGCGCTGAAGCTCTATAAACGGCCTTTCCTTTTCGCCGCCGCTGAAGTCCGCCGCTCTGCGGCCTATTATGTCATGCGCAGGGGCAAGCTGCAATGGGTATAGCTTCGCCCCGCCCTTCACCTCCAGTATGCAGCGGAAGGATTCCGGATGATGCAGCACATATTCGGGCGAGTTGAACACCTTCTCCCGCAAAAGCTCAACTATGGGCGCGGCCTTATCGGTGGGCAGTTCGCCTGCGCTGTAATCGCTCAGCACAGCCGTATCGTAGCTGTCCCCTGTAAGGGTAGCAAGGTTGGTGCGGATATAAAGGTTGTTCGGGTCAAGCGGTATGCCGCTGCCCGCAGCCTCCAGCGCCGCGCGCCCGCGGTACATGCGCGGGTCAAGCCCAAGCAGGCCCATATTCGCCACCGCGCTGCCCACTTC
>CAVDFM010000009.1:1189-16218 GCA_963608365.1 bacterium
GGAGCTTCGTGGCCTTCTGCGCCAGCGCGTCCAGGTTCGGTGTGTTCGCCGCCGCAAGCGGGGTTTTATTCATAAGGGCGGCGTTGGGCCTGTCTGCCGAGCCGTCCAATATAAGCGTGATGCGTTTCATGTTTTGCCTCCGTTTATGCACTCTAACTGTATTTTTATGCTATTATACCACCTATCCGTAAAAAATAATAGATAATATATAATGGTTCATTCGATTGCGCGGCACGGCCCACCGATGATATGATTGTTACACGGAAATTATCTGCATTTATGCGCATAATAATTAACAGCCGATATCTATTGAGGAGGGAAGCAGACATGCATATGGAAATGCTAAGCGGCAACGAGGCCGTAGCAAGGGGCGTGTATGAGGCCGGCTGCCATGTTGCCGCGGCGTACCCGGGAACGCCCAGCACGGAGATACTGGAAAACATTGGCGAAAAATATAAGGACAGTATATACTGCCAATGGGCCTGCAACGAAAAGACCGCCGTGGAGATCGCCGGCGGCGCATCCATAGGCGGAGCGAGAGCGTTCGCGGCCATGAAGCACGTTGGCATGAACGTTGCGGCGGACCCAATATTCACGCTCGCTTACAGCGGCGTAAACGGCGGGTTCGTATTCGTTTCGGCGGACGATCCGGGCTGCCACAGCAGCCAGAACGAGCAGGATAACCGCCTGTATGCTCCCCATGCCAAAATAGCCATGCTTGAACCTTCGGACTCGGCGGAGTGCCGGGACTATGCTAAGGCCGCGTTTGATATATCGGAGCAGTTCGATACGCTTGTAATGCTGCGCATGACCACCCGCGTATGCCATTCAAAGAGCCTTGTGGCGCTGGAGGAGCGCAAGAACGTGCCCGTGAAGAAATACGTGCGCGACCCCAAGAAGAACGCCATGCTGCCCGCGCACAGCCGCGTAAGGCACATATACCGCGAGGAAATGCTGAAAAAGCTGGAGGAATATTCAAACGACTGCCCGTTCAACCGCGTGGAGGACAACGGCAGCCGCATAGGCATAATAACCAGCGGCATAGCCTATCAGCACGCCAAGGAGGTTTTCGGCAACACGGCGGACTATCTAAAGCTCGGCCTGACCTATCCCCTGCCGCATAAGCTTATTGCGGACTTTGCAAAGAAGTACGCCACGCTTTATGTTATAGAAGAAAACGACCCGTACCTTGAGGACGCCGTACACGCGCTGGGCTTCATAAACGCCATAGGCAAGGCGAGGATACCCATCTGCGGCGAGCTTAACGCCCGCATAATACGCGACGCATTGCTCCCCGGCACCGCACAGGAAGGCTACGAACCCGTTGCCAATATTCCCGCGCGCCCGCCCACGCTCTGCGCAGGCTGCCCGCACCGCGGCTTCTTCTATGCGCTGACAAAATATCTTAATAAGTCAATAGTGCCCATAGGCGACATAGGCTGCTATACGTTGGGCATAAACGCCCCGCTGAACGCGCTTGACGCAACCATCTGCATGGGCGCGGGCATAAGCAGCATAATCGGCCTTGCAAAGGCGCTTGAAATGCAGGGCGACACGCGCAAGCCCCTTGGCTGCGTGGGCGATTCCACGTTTTTCCACAGCGGCATGACCAGCCTTATGGACGTTGTCGCCGCCGACGCCAACGTTATAGCCTGCGTGCTGGATAATTCAATAACCGCCATGACGGGGCATCAGGATAACCCCGGCACTGCGAAAAACCTTATGGGCGAACCAAGTCCCATGCTTGATATAGAGCGGCTTGCCCGCGCAACGGGCATAAACCCCGACCATGTGCGCGTTGTCGATCCGCTGGATATAGAAGCCGTGCATGCGGCGATAGACGCGGCGCTTAACGTAAAAGGTCCGTTTGTGATAATAACAAAGCGCCCGTGCGCGCTTATAAAAGAGGTGCAGAAGGCGAACGCAAACAAGCATTGCGTGATAGACGCCGAAAAGTGCCGCGGCTGCAAACAATGCATGAAAATAGCCTGCCCCGCAATAGCTTTTGAGGGCGGCAAGGCAAGGATATTCGACCCGGCAAGCTGCACGGGCTGCGGCCTTTGCGCGCATATGTGCCGCTTCGGCGCGATAGAAAGGAGAGGGGAATAATGACAAAGAGCATTCTTCTTGTAGGCGTAGGCGGACAGGGAACGATACTTATTTCCAAAATTCTCACGGTCGGCTTGACCAGGATGGGCTATCAGGTTAAAATGAGTGAGATACACGGCATGAGCCAGCGCGGCGGCAGCGTATCCACCCAGATAAAATACGGGGACGATGTGTACGCGCCGAACATAGGCCTTGCGGAAGCGGATATGGTCATAAGCTTTGAAAAATCGGAAGCGCTGCGCGCGCTGCCGTACCTGAAAAAGGGCGGAACGCTTATAACCGACGAACGCGAGATCTATCCTATGCCCGTGCTGAGCGGGGAGCAGAGCTACCCGCACGATGCTATCGAAACGCTGAAGCAGCGCGTGGATAACGTTATTGTCATCCGCGCGGCGGAAACGGCGGAAAAGCTGGGCAGCATAAAGGCGCAGAATATAGTGCTCCTCGGTGCGCTGGTCAAAGCAATGGGGCTTGACGGGGTGGACTGGAAGGCGCTTGTAAGCGCGATGGTGCCGCCGAAGGCCGTGGAAATGAATCTTGCCGCATATGATGCGGGATATAACATGGAGTAAGGATGTACAAAAATTTTGACGAAGTGGTGGCCGCGGTAAAGCAAAGGGAAATCGAGCGTACCGTTGCCATAGCGGGCGCGCACGACGCGCCGGTCGTTGAGGCCGCGCTCAGGGCCGAACAGCAGGACATTGCAATTCCCATATTCGTGGGCCACGGGGAAAAGATAAAGGAGATTCTGCGCTCCTTTGACCGCAACCCTTCGGACTACAACGTTATAAACAGCCCCGAAAATACAGAGGCGCAGACCGCCGTTGACCTTGTTAAAGACGGCAGCGCGAACGTGCTGATGAAGGGCCTTATAGAAACGCGGGATATGCTGCACCCTGTCGTTGCCAAGGCTAACGACCTGCGCACAGGCAAGCTTATGAGCCACGTTGTGTTCTTTTCCAACGTGCCAAATTATCATAAGCTGCTCGTTGCCACGGACGGCGGAATGGTAATGTATCCCACGCTTGAAGAAAAGGTGGGCATAGTTGAGAACGCGGTTGAGGCCATGCGCAAAATGGGCTATAAAATGCCCCGCGTCGCAGTACTTGCCGCAATAGAAAAGGTCAACCCCAGAATGCGCGCAACGGTTGAAGCGGCGGAGCTAAAGCGCATGAACCGCGAAGGGCTTATTCAGCACTGCATAGTGGAAGGCCCGCTTTCCTACGACGTGGCAATGGATAAGGCCATTGCGCACCACAAGGGCGTGGATTGCGAATACTGCGGCGATTTTGACGCGCTGATACTGCCCGATATAGACGCGGGCAACATACTGGGCAAGTGTCTTATTGTAACAGCCAAGGCCGAAATGGGCGGCGTTATAATGGGCGCAAAGGTGCCCATAGTGCTAACCAGCCGCGGCTCCAGCGCGGAAGAAAAGTTTTTCTCCATCGCCGTGGCCTCCCTCATGGCCGGGCAAACGCTCTAAATCAAAGCATACAAAAAGGGATGCGCTGCGCATCCCTTTTTATTTTTCTCATTTACGCCTTTCTGAACAGGCAATAGCTCGGATAGCGGTTGTCGCAATCCTTTGCCAGCACCGCAATGTCCACATACGCCATGTTGCCCTCCACGCGCACCTTGCCCGCGCGGCCCGGTTCATCGAACTTGCCGGGCTTCATGCTGGGATCCATAACGCATATTTCGCGTCCCTTTGCGGATACAAGCACTATAAAATGTCCGCCGTGGGTGAATACGCCCGTCCAGCCTTCCCTGTCCCCGCCGGAATTGGCAATGGCCATGCCTTCGCCCTGCTGCAAAAATTGCAGCATCTTGCCGTGGTCGCAGGTCAGCTCATATGTCAGGCCGAACTTTTTGCATACCGCCGGCGCAAGTATGGATATTTCCGTGCCGGTTTCGTCGCACGCGCCGCATTCATAGGCCAGCTTTGCCGCTTCCGCAGGCGTGAAGGTATGCTCCGTCATGTTCTCCACCACCATGCAGCAGGAGCACAGTCCGCAGCCGCTTGTTTCTATCGAGCCGCCGCCGTAGGGTATTTCGGGGTAATCATTTTGGTTGTAATATTTATATGCCATAACGGCCTCCTTAATATTGTTCGTCCTTATTCGCCCGCTCCGCAAAGTATTGGTAAAGCGTGCAGGGCATTCCCCCGTTTGAAAGCTTGCGGCGCTTGTTCGCCTTTTCGCCGTAAAGCTGTTCAAAGTTCTGGTCCGGCGTTATTATGGACTTGCTCCAGCCTTTAAGCGGGGCAAAAATTTCGCTCATCTCGCGTATTATGCCCTCCGCTTCGCCTTTTTTCAGCATGCGCTCGCCGTACGGCGGGTTGCATACTATCACGCCGCGCTCCTCTGTTACCTTCAGTTCCTTGAGCGGCTTCACCGCCCAGTTCAGCATAACGCCCGCCTTCTGTGCATGCTTTTTGCATATGGCTATGCTGCGTTCGTCAATATCGCTGCCCAGTATGTTCAGCTTTATGTCCCGTATGGAATCAATGGCTTCCTTTCGGGCCTGCATAAAGTACTTTTTGTCAAGGAAGGGCCAATTCTCCGCGGCAAAGTTCCGGTTAAGCCCCGGCGCCTGGTTGCGGGCTATCATCGCCGCCTCGATAGGCATTGTGCCGCTGCCGCACATGGGGTCTATAAACGGATAGTCGCCCTTGTACCGCGTTAGCGTTACTATCGCCGCGCCCAGCGTTTCGCTCAGCGGAGCGGCAACGTTATATGTTCTGTATCCCCTGCGCGAAAGCCCCGCGCCGCAGGGGTCAAGGCAAAGCGTGGCTTCGTTTTTGAACATGCCTACTTCGACCAATATCTCCGCGCCCGTTTCGGGAAGGAGAGTCGTGCGGTACGCCGCCTTCAGGTTTTCCACAATGGCCTTTTTGGTTATGCTCTGGCAGTCCTTAACGGAAAACAGGTCGCTCTTCGCGCTTTTGCCCACAACGTGTATAAACGCATCCTTGGCAAGATACTGCTTCCAATCAAGCGCCTTCACCCCTTCAAAAAGATCGGTGAAGGTATGCGCCTCAAACCGGCCCACTTCAAGCAGCACCCTTTCCGCCGTCCTAAGCCACAGGCACGCCCGCGCCATGGTGAGATAGTCCCCTTCAAAGCGTATTTTGGCCGAGTCCACGCTTACCGGCTCAATCCCCAGCTTTCTCAGCTCCGTTGCCACCAGCGCCTCTACGCCCAGTTTGCATGTTGCCTGAAATATCATTTTTCCTCCTGCGCCGTAATTGGCAATAGTTTTTTCAGCGCGTTGTCCAGCCGCAGCGTGGATACGCCGTATGCGTTGCATATATCCGCGCGCGAGGGTTTGCCGCCGCATTCTGCGCGGGCGGTGTATTCTATCGCCGCTGCAAGCGCAACCTCCTGCGCGCGGCTTATGCGCGGCAGCCGCTCCTGCGCGCCGACGTATCTGTCCCACAGTGAAACGGCGGTCTTTGCCTCCCGCTCGCTGCAATGTTCATACATATTGGCAAGGCACATCGTGAGCGCGTTCCTATATGCCGCGTTCGCCGCGTTTATCCTCAGCTCCGCCCGGCTTTCAACCAGGTGATCCATTATGTAAAGATAATACGGCTGCTTTGCGCCCATCGCCGCAAGCGCGGCTATCGCATTGCGCTTGAGTTCGTCGTCCTGCTCCCGCATCAGCAGAAAATCCCTCAGCAGCCCTTCGCTGCGCTTGTCCCCGAATGCGGCTGCCGCCGTAAGCAGCGCCCGCCTTATGGCAATATCCGGCAGCGTAAAGCCCCAGCGTATCAAAAGCTCCAGCTCGTTTGAATTCTGCCATTGGCTGTGAAGCTCCGCCGCGTTCAGCTTCATCAGTTCGTTTATGCGGTTTATGCGCCGCACCGTTTCATCGAACGGCACCTGATAATTGGCGGCAAAGCGGCGTATGTTCCCGCGGGGCAGCTGCCCCTTCTGCGCGTTGTAGCAAAGCTTTTTGTAATATTTGGCTATGGTGTCCGTCGGGTCTATGCGGCAAAGCTTATCGTATGCGTTATACGCCTTGTCATAGCGGTTCAGTTCATATGCGCATATTGCGTAGCGGTGCAGCGCGCCTTCGTCATACGGCGTTTTTTTAAGCAGCCGTTCCGCTATCTTATATGCGTCCGCAAACCGTCCAAGCTCCATCAGCACAAGACATATCCTGCACAGCTCGTCCGTTCTTTCCGTATCCGTGCGGCAGAGCGCGTCCGCCACGGCGTTTGCGTTCGCCGCGTCCCGCATGGCGCAGTATACCATGGCCTTGTTGCAAAGCGCCTGCGTGTCGTTAGGGTCGGCATTCAGCACGGTGTCCGCTTCGCCGAGCGCCTTCCCGTAATCCTTTTTGCAAAAATGCAAAAGGCTAAGATTGTTCCGCGCATAGCTAAGCCCCGGGTTCAGCTTCAGCGCCCGTTCAAGCGCTTCCCGCGCCGCGGGAAAGTTCTCCTGCTCAAGCGCCTTTCTGCCTTCCTCCGCCGCGTCCAGCGCCATGTCCTCCTTTAGCACGGGCGCAAGCTCGCCAAAGTCCCCGGGCCTATATTCCGCGTCGTCTATAGCATCCAGCAGATCGTACGCATCGTAAATATATTCCCCCTCAGGCTCCGCCTGAAGGTAGCGTTCCAGCATTTTCTTCGCGCTGTCCGTTTCGTTAAGCGCAGCCAGGTTGCACCCAAGGCCGAATATGGCCTCCGGCTCCACATCCTCGCGCGAAAGCAGCGGCAGCAGCACCCGGTTTGAATCGTCGTAACGCTCCATCTCGCTCAATACCTCCGCCACCGCTATGCGGCTGTATTGATCCTCCGGCTCCTGCTCCATGGCCCTGCGGTAGCTGCACAGCGCCTCTATAAGGTCGTTTTTATCCAGCTTGTCGTTCCCTCTTTTGTAAAAGAAGTCCCCCTTCTGTTCAAACGAGAGCACGCGCCCCGTGCTGTTATTCCGTATCGCTCCGTTCATCCGAATTTCCGGCCCCCTCTTTCAGTATAGCCTCCAGCTGCTCCTTGGTGAAATGATACACCTTGTTGCAGAAGCGGCAGGTCAGCTCCGCCTGCCCCTCTTTTTCAATCATGTCCGTCAGTTCCTCTTTGCCAAGGGACATAAGCACCGCCTCCAGCCGCTCGCGCGAGCAGTCGCATCTGTATTCCGGCTGCGCGCTGCCAAGTATTTCAAGCGAGCATCCTTCAAACATGTTTATAAGTATGTCCCTCAGCTCTTCGCCCTTTTCAAGCCGCGCTGCAAGCTTTGCAATATCGTCCGCCTTGGCTTCAAGCGCGGCTATGGCCTCCTCCGGGCAGTTTGGCAGGGCCTGTATAAGCATTCCACCGGCGCTGAGCACCTTCAGCGTTTCTATATCCACCCTTACCCCAAGGTAAACAAGCGAAGGCGTTTGCTCCGAACGGGTGAAGTAATTTGCAAAATCCTCGGCAATTTCGCCGGATATCATCTCGCTGCGGCCAACGTAAGGCTCCTTCATGGAAAGGTCGCGTATAACGGTAAGCTCGCCGAACCAGCCCACCGCCAGCGCCACGTCCAGCTTTCCGTTCGGCGCGGGGGGCAGTTCCACGGACGGGTTTTCTATATATCCCTTCACCCTGCCGGAACGGTACGCCGTGCAGACTATGTTGCCCGCTTCGCCGCCGCCTTTTATTACGGTTGTCACCTTTTCGTCATCGTTTTTCAGATCCGTGCCCATCATGCTGGTCATTATCAGCGCCCGGCCCAACGCCGCCGTGCAAACGCGGCTGAGATTATGCGTATTGCGCGCCGCCTCAACCATTTCCTTTGCGGATATGGCCGTGAACCTTACCGATTTATCGAACATTACGCCCCTTAATATTTTATCGCTCATAATAATTCTTCTCCTTTATATAAAAATCAGTCGTTGGGCTTTATCGCCCTGAACTGTATCCTTTCGCTTTTGTCGTTGGGCGCATCGAACGTGAATGCGTCAAACGCTTCTATCCTTTCAAATCCGGCCCGCTTCAGCGCGCCTTCCATTTCCCTTTGGGAATGCGCCCGCTGTATTTGGGATTCGTTGAAGCGCACATAGCGGCCGTCCGCCTGCTTTTCAAACACGGTCAGCTCCATCTGTATCTGCTTGCTCTGTTCGTCATATGCGTTTTTCCATATGTACGCCGCCGCGCTTTCGTCCTCCGCAAAGGTATTATTGCCCAAAATGGTTGAAAGCTTGTAGCGCGACGATATATCAAACAGCAGCATTCCGCCTTTCCTCAGCGCGGCATACGCATGCTCGAAAAAGCTTTCCGCGCCCTTTAGCGTAAGGTAATTCACCCCGTCGCACACGGCAAGCACCGCATCCGCCGGCCTGTGCAGCGCAAGGCGGCGCATATCCTGGCAAACAAACGGAACGTTCACCCGCTCCGCGCGGGCGTTTTCCGCCGCAATGCGCAGCATTTCTTCCGATGCGTCAAGCCCCGTCACCTTATATCCCCGCTTTGCAAGCGGTATGCTCAATGCGCCCGTGCCGCAGGCGCAGTCCGCAACGCGCTCTATCTTTGCATTGCCGAACAGGCTTATTATGTATTCAAGCCACGCCTTGCGGTCAACCGATTCCATAAGCGAATCATATACCCGCGCAAAATTAGAATACAAGGCCAAACCCTCCCCATCTTATATGTGAACAATTTTACAACAAAGCCATTCCCTTGGCAATACCGCTTGAAGCCCTATGCGGCCTTGTGGTACAATTCTTGCGTAAAAAAACTGCGAAAGAAGCGTGAACATATATGAACAATGCTAAAAAGGACAAAAAGCGCCTGCATCCGGGCGTAAAGGTGCTTATAATACTGCTTGCCGTAATAGCCGTGCTTGGGCTTACGGTGGCGGCGCTTGGGCTTAACCTGCTCAACCGCATCTCCCGCCCCGGCAGCCTTACGCCGGAGCCTATCGAAAGCAGCCTGCCCACGCCCGAACCCACGGACGAAGCGCCGCACATGACCCCCACGCCTACCCGCACTCCGGTCGCCACCCCCACGCCGGAGCCGGAGGCCACTCCCGCGCCAACGCCCGCCCCGCTGAGCGAGTATTATGAGCAGACGCCGCTCACGGCGGAGCAGCTCGCCCAATTCGATGCGGATAATAACGACGACCGCTACGTGAACGTTTTGCTCATAGGCGCGGACAGGCGCGCCACAAAGGGCCGCTACAATGCGGACACAATGATGATAGCCACGGTGGACACCGTGAACAACCGATTGAAACTCACCACTCTCATGCGCGACATGCTCGTGGACGTGCCGGGGCATGGGTACAGGAAGCTCAATTCAACCGTTGCGCTCGGCGGGGTTGAACTGCTTTACGAAACCATAGAGCATAACTTCCATTTGAAGCTGAACGACTATGTTATGGTGGATCTTCATTCGTTTGTGGACGTTGTGGACGCGATAGACGGCGTTACCGTTGAAATGACGGCGGAGGAGATAAGCGCCGCAAACGACTGCATAGCCGGCCTTAACAAGCAGCTTGGCGTTGAATACCTTTGGGACGGGTTCATATTTGCCGACCCCGGCCCCGTACACCTTAACGGCAAGCAGGCGCTGGGCTACGCCCGCATAAGGAAGCTGGACAGCGAATTTGTCCGCACCGGAAGGCAGTTCAAGGTGCTGAACATGATATTTGCCAAGTTCCGCAAGTTCAGCGTTACCAAGCAGTATGACCTGCTTTATAAGCTGCTGCCGCTGGTTGAAACCAGCATGACCAACGATGAAATAATTGACGCCGCGGCGAAGCTGCTCTCCACCGGCCAGCGCGGGCTTATGTATTACAGGCTCCCCATCGAAGGGCTTTACCAGAACGGCAAATGGGAAAAGCACTTTGTATTCTTCTGCGACATGGGCGCGATGAGCGTTAAGCTGAACGAGTTTGTGTTCCATAATGCAGACGAGGCCAAGGCCGCCGTTGAGCAGACGCCCAACCCCTCCCTGCCCCCGCGCACGCCTTCGCCCGTACTGCCCACGCCTGACGACGGGAACAGCGGCGGCTGGATAACCGCGCCGGGCCTCGGCTGGGGAAACGAAGAATAATTAGTAGTAGCACGGCGGACAAGTGTATGCTATAATAATACATCATTCATCTGTTTTGTGCATTTAAGGAGGTATACCATAATGGCAAACACGGTATGGAAAGACAGAAAGCGCACGTTCCTTGGCCTTCCATGGAGCTTTACCCGCTATGAACTGACCGAAGAAAAGCTGATAATAGAAACGGGTCTTTTCGGCCGCAAGGAAGAGGAGATACGCCTTTACAGAATAATGGACATAACGCTGCACAGGCCCTTTGGCCAAAGGATACTGGGCCTTGGCACGATACATCTTTGCACGGCGGACCGTTCCGCGCCGGAGGTGGACATAAAGCGCATAAAAAAGCCCAAGCAGGTGCGCGATATGCTTTCCGACATGGTTGAGCACGAACGCGAAGAACGCCGCATAGGCGCGCGCGAATATCTTGGCGGCGCGGACATGGACGACGACTGCGGCTGCGGCCACGAACACTAAGCAAATAATATTTTAATATATACGAGGTTTTTTCAATGCAGTATTTCAGCACACGAAACGCCTCGGAACGTACCTCGCCTTCGCTTGCGCTGCTCACCGGGCTTGCGCCGGACGGGGGTTTGTACGTACCCGAGGAATTGCCCGCGCTCTTTTCGGCGGGGCTTTATTCGCTTGAACGGCGGGAGCTTTTTGCCCGCGTTATAAGCGCGCTGATAGACGATATTCCCTATGAGCGCATACTCGCCGCGGTGGACGCGGGCTACGGCGGAAAGTTCGATACTCCCGCCTTCTGCCCCGTTGTTAAGGCGGGGGATACGCATATACTGGAGCTTTGGCACGGGCCGACCTGCGCATTCAAGGATATGGCGCTTTGCATACTGCCGCACCTTATGAATGCCGCGCGGGAGAAAAACGGCCTTAAAGAGGACCTTGTTATACTTACCGCCACCAGCGGGGATACCGGCAAGGCCGCGCTTGCGGGCTTTGCGGACGCGCCGCATACAAAGATAATAGTGTTCTATCCCGACGGCGGCGTGAGCGAACTGCAGCGGCTGCAAATGGTCACCCAACGCGGAGAAAACGTGCGCGTGTGCGCCGTGCGCGGAAATTTTGACGATGCGCAGCGCGGAGTAAAGGCCGCGCTTGAAGGCTTTGAGCATGAAGGATTGGTTGCAAGCAGCGCCAATTCAATAAACATTGGTCGCCTTGCCCCGCAGGCCGCGTATTATTTCGCCGCTTATGGGGACATGGTTGCAAACGGAACGATAAAATTCGGCCGGGAAGTCGATTTTGTGGTGCCCACGGGCAACTTCGGCAACATACTTGCCGGTTACATGGCCAAGCGCATGGGCCTGCCCGTAGGCAAGCTCATCTGCGCATCCAACGCAAACGACGTGCTGTATCAGTTTTTGAGTGAGGGCGTGTACGACCGCGCAAGCAGACAGCTTATCAAAACCGCCTCCCCTTCAATGGATATACTTATATCCAGCAACCTTGAACGGCTGCTGTTCTTCATGGCAAACCGGGGCAGCGAATCTGAGGACGCCGCGCTTGTGGCCTCCCTTATGGCGCAGCTTAAAGAAACGGGCCGCTATACCCTGCCTGACGACATGTTTGAGCGCATCCGCGCGCAGTTCCTCTGCGGCCGTGCGGATGACGACGCGGCGTTTTCGGCAATACGCGATATGTGGCAGAACTCGCATTATCTTATGGATACGCATACGGCCGTGGCATACAGCGTGTATGCTCAGCTTAAAGCAAAGGGACTCATCACCGCGCCCGCGGTGGTGCTGAGCACCGCGTCCCCGTTCAAGTTTGCCCCGGCAATGCTTACGGCGCTCGGCGAATACGCGAACGAGAGCGGCTTTGACGCGGCGGATAAGCTTTCCGCGCTCACCGGCCTTGCAATACCCAATGGTCTCAGCGGCATAAGGGAACTGAGCGTGCTGCATACGGACGTTATAGACCCCGCCGAAATGGGCGCATATATACACAGCGTATTATAAAAGGAGCATACTTATGAACAGCGAATACCTTATAGTACACAAATCCGTCCTGCCGGACTGTTACGAGCGCGTTGTCCGCGCACGGGAGCTTATACGCACGGGCGCGGTAAGGGAAGTCAGCGAAGCGGCGCGCATGGTTGGCATATCCCGCAGCACATATTATAAATATAAGGATTTCATATTCGCCCCCAGCGAGAATACGGCCTGCAAAAAGGCAATATTCTCCATGCTGCTCAGCCACGAACGCGGCGTGCTGGGCCGCGTACTCAACTGCCTTTCCGATAAGGGCGCAAACATATTGACCATAATGCAGAACCCGCCCATAGGCGAGCGCGCAAGCGTTATCATAAGCGCGGACATAACCGGCCTTACCGAGGGCATAGACGCCATAATTTCCGCCCTGCTTTCAATAGGCGGCGTGGAGCGCGCGGGACTATTGGACGTGGAGTAGCCAATGGCAAGCGGCACAGAGCAAAAGCATACCGCCTTATTCGGCCGTTCTCCCGAGACCGTGCTTTCTGCGCCCGGCAGAACGGAGCTTTGCGGCAACCATACGGACCACCAATCCGGCCGCGTTATAGCCGCGGCGATCAGGCGCAGCGTCACCGCCGCCGTTTCCGCGCGCGCGGACGGCAAATGTGTACTTCATACGGATATGGGTGCGTTTGAAGTTGACCTATCCACCCTTGCGCCCGTTGCATGCGAAAATGGCACATCTGCTGCGCTTGTGCGCGGCGTGGCCGAATATTTCGCGGCGCATTCGCTGAATATCGGCGGCTTCAATGCGGCGATAGAATCGGATATACCAATAGGCAGCGGAGTTTCATCATCAGCCGCGTTCGAGGTACTCATAGGCCGCATATTCAATGCCCTGTATAATAACAACTCCGTTGAGCCTATGCCCATCGCTCTCGCGGCACAGTATGCGGAAAACGCGCACTTCGGCAAGCCCTGCGGATTGATGGATCAGGCGGCATGCGCGCTCGGCGGGGTGCAGTTCATAGACTTCTTTGATAATGCCGCGCCGAGCGTAAGCGCGCTTGAGTGGCCGTTTGCAAACGATTTTGCAATATATATCATAAACACGGGTTCAAGCCATGCAGACATGACGGACGCTTACGCCCAAATAACGGCGGATATGAAAAGCGTCAGCGATATTCTGGGCGCTGACAGGCTGGGCCATGCAGATGAGGCCGAATTTATGCGCCGCCTTTGCGAAATACGCAAAACCGCAGGCGACCGTGCGGCGATGCGCGCGCTGCACTTCTTCGGCGAAAACGCCCGCGTGAGCGATATGGCTGCGGCGATACGGGCAGCGGACGCGGCGGCGTATGCACGCATAATGCGGCAAAGCGCGGCTTCGAGCGAGCTGCTTCTTCAGAACATATTCACCCCCGCTCAGCAGGATAGAAGCTTAGCCATAGGCATCGCGCTCGCGCGGAGGTATCTTGACCCGATAGGCGGGGTCGCCCGCGTGCACGGCGGCGGCTTTGCCGGCACAATGCAGGCGCTTGTCCCCATAGGCGCTGAAGTTGGCTTCGTGCGGCATATGGAAAGCTTTTTCGGGAATGGGAGCGTTATTCGGGCAATATAAAGGGCATATAAAAAAGCGGCTGATTAATGGGATAAAACAGTTAATGAAGCGTATCGGTACAGTCTTATGCCGGCATGCTATGTAACGGGATGCAGTCCCTTGGCTCTCCCTTTGGGAGAGCTGTCACCGCAGGTGACTGAGAGGGCCTTGCAGCCTTTTTGAATAATTGGTATGGTCATTAGTTACCCTCTCCGTCCTCGCTACGCTCGGCCACCTCTCCCAAGGGGAGAGGCAAGATGTTTTCCCGGGTACTTCTCCCCTTCGGGCGCTCTCTACGCTCGGCCACCTCTCCCAAAGGGAGAGGTAAGGGATGCTCACACGGTACACCAAAAGGTGTATAGAAGTGCGCTCTTAAATCGGTTAGATAAATTCTATCATTAACAGGAACAGCAGATCATAATGCTGTTCCTGTTAACTGTCTTATGATGCCAGCCCTTTTCGGTCGCTTTTTTAATATACAGCGATAGTTTTACGCTATTTCCAGCGCAAGCTCCATCATTTCGGTGAAGGTATTCTGCCGCTGTTCGGCGTCCAGCGCTTCGCCGGTAACAAGGCTGTCGGATATGGTGCAGATGCAAAGGGCGTTCTTGCCCGCGCGCGCGGCGTTGAGATAAAGCGCAGCCGCTTCCATTTCTATTGCCAGCACGCCCATCTTCTGCCAATCCATGGTGTTCATGGAATCGTTATAGAAAGTGTCGCTTGAAAGCACGGTACCGACCTCGTAATCAAGGCCCATCTTGTCCGCCTGCGCGGTTGCCGCGCGAAGCAGTTCCCAGCTTGCCACGGGGGCTATGGTGCCGCAAAGGCCGTATTGGGAGGCGAAGTTGGAATTGGTGCAGGCGCCCATGCCCAGCACAATGCTCCTCACCTTTGCCTTTTCGTTTATCGCGCCCGCGCTGCCAACGCGGATTATGTTCTCCACGCCATAGAAATTGAAAAGCTCATATGAATATATGCCTATGGAGGGCATGCCCATGCCGCTGGCCATAACGCTTACGCGCTTGCCCTTATATGTGCCGGTGTAGCCCTGTATGCCGCGCACGTTGTTCACAAGCACGGGGTTTTCAAGGTACGTTTCCGCAATGAATTTGGCCCTCAGCGGGTCGCCCGGCATAAGCACGGTTTTTGCAAAGTCGCCCGGTTTGGCGGAAATATGCGGTGTAGGTGTGTTGCTCATGTAATTATTCCTCCTATTATCATTTTATGTTAAAAATTATTGTTCGTCCTCGTCGTCCGCGCCGGCGTATTTATCCACCAGCTGCGAAACTTCATCGTCCGCGGGCAGCGCGGTCACGCGCTCAAGCGAGCG
>CAVDFM010000009.1:16228-25624 GCA_963608365.1 bacterium
TCCGCAAGGCGCAGCCTGTCCCGCGTTTTGGCAAGCGTTTTTTCAAACGATGCAAACTCGGTCTTTACAGCGCCCAGCACCTTCCAAACCTCCCCGCTGCGCTTTTGTATGGCAACGGATTTGAAGCCCATCTGCAGGCTGTTCAAAAGGGCGGCCATTGTGCTTGGCCCCGCTATGCTCACGCGGTATTCCCGCTGTATCGGCTCCATCAGGTTAAGCCGCAAAACCTCCGCATACAGCCCCTCCGTAGGCAGGAACATAACTGCAAACTCCGTTGTATACGGCGGGTTGATGTACTTTTTCGCTATGTCCGCGGCAAATTCCTTTATTCTGCCCTTCAGCACGGCCTGCGCCGCCTTCACTGCATCCGCATTGCCCTGCTCGTATGCGTCCATCAAATTTGTGTATGCATCGGCGGGGAACTTTGAATCTATGGGCAGCAGCACCGTTCCGTCGTCCGCGGGAAGCTTTATTGCGAACTCCACGCGCTCGTTGGTGGCCTGCTTAACCTTTGCGTTCACTTCGTATTGTTCGGGCGCCATCATCTCGCCCAGTATCGCCCCAAGCTGAATTTCGCCCAGTATGCCGCGGGTCTTTACGTTTGAAAGCACCTTTGAAAGATCCCCCACGCCTGACGCAAGCGTCTGCATTTCGCCAAGCCCCTTATAAACCTGCTCCAGCCGCTCGCTCACCAGCGCAAAGGAGCGCGAAAGCTTATCCTCCAGCGTTTTTTGCAGCTTTTCATCCACTATGCTGCGCATTTCGTCCAGCTTTTTGCCGTTATCCTCGCGTATGTCGGCAAGCTGACGCTCCACGCTGCGGCGTATCTGCTCCATGCGCTGCGCGTTTTCAAGGGCGAATGTTTTGAACCGCTGTTCCTGATTGAGCGTATCGCGCTGATATTCATTGAGCAGCGTTTCGCCTACGGAATTTATGCTGCGGCGTGTATTCTCGCTCACCTCCGCGCGGAGCGCGCGCTGTTCATCCAGCATGTCCCGCTTCAGGCGGTCTATTTCCCGCGCGGCGTCCCTTCGGCCGCTGACGAGCAGTATTACAAGCGCAAGATTGGCTATGCCGACTATCAGCACGGCTATAAGCAGCGCCTCTGTCATATCTTCTCCCCTCCCCGATGCGCTTTAAAAGCGCAGCCTGTCGCCGTATTTATCGGCAATATAGCCGGTGGACGGGTCTATCGCGTTCATATACGGCCTGCCGTCAATGTGCCGCCGTATGTTTTCCGCGGCAATCTCTATCATTCTGCGCTTTGTCTCCGCCAGATGGAAAAATCCCGAAACGTGCGGCGTTATAAGGCAGTTTTCAAGCCCCCACAGCGGGCTTTCCTTATCAAGCGGCTCATGCGCGGTAACGTCAAGTCCCGCAAGTATGCCACGCTTTTCTATCGCCTGCGCAAGGGCGGCTTCGTCAATGGCGTTGCCGCGGCCCGCGTTCACTATTATGCAGCCTTCTTTAAGCATTGCTATACGCTCGGCATTGAGCATATTCACCGTTGCCGGGGTATTCGGCAGCGCCATGCCTATAATGTCCGCCCGCGGTAGTACGCTGTCCACGTTCTCGGTCAGCACCAGTTCGTCTATATAGTCCGGCTTGTACGCATCCGTGCGGCGCACGCCTATCGTGTATGCCCCAAGCAGCTTCAGCTTGCGCGCAAACTCGCCGCCTATGTCCCCCAGGCCCAGTATCACCGCCGTTGAACCGGCAATGCTCCTTACGCTGCCCATGTCCTTCCATTCATGCTTATGCTGGTTGTCCCTGTATTGATGCATGCGCTTCATAAGGCAAAGCAGCATCGCAAGCATATGCTCGCTTATGGCAAGGCCGAACGCGCCGGTTGTGTTTGTTATGGCGCAGCCTTCGGGCAGTTTGCCTATGTAGCCGTCCGTTCCCGCGGTAAAAAGCTGCATCAGCTTCAGTTCCTTTGCGCATTGCAGCAGCTCCGCATTGACGTTACCGAATATTATCTCCTTGTCCGCCATCATTTCCGCCGTAACTTCATTCGCCGCGGCATATGCAAACTCCGCCTTGGGTGCGGCGGCTTCTATAATCGCCCGCTCTTTATCGTCCATAGGCACGGTAACAAGTATTTTCATCTCACATGCTCCTTAGTATCAAAATTTTCGTATTCCACGCGCGCAAGCGTAAGCCCGTGCGCGGGTGCGGTGGGGCCGGCAAAATCCCGCCTGCCCGTTTCAAGCGCGCGCGCAATGCCGTCCATGTTCCTGCCCTGGCCGTATTGCAGCATTGTGCCAACCATTATGCGCACCATGTTGTATAAAAAGCCGCTGCCTGCCACGTCGTAAACAAGCAGTCCGTTTTCCTCGCTCCAGCGGGATTCGTATATCGTCCTTACGGTAGTTTCCGGCGTAACGCCAACAGCCATGAAGGCATTGAAATCATGCTGCCCAAGGAACATTTCCGCGGCCTCGTTCAGCTTATCCTTATCCAGCCGCCAATGGTAATGCAGCGCGGTGTTGCGGGTAAAGGGGCAATCGTGCGGCGTATTCAGCACGCGGTAGCGGTAATGCTTGCGCACCACGTCGAAGCGGGCATGAAAGCGCGGCTCAGCCTCGTCCGAATACACAACGCGTATGTCCTTCGGCAGCCCCGTATTCAGCGCAAACGCGAACTTTTCCGCCGGTATGCGGCAGTCCGTATCAAAATGGGCTACCTGCGCCGCGGCATGCACGCCGCTGTCCGTCCGTCCGGATGCATGCAGGGCGCATTTGTGTCCGGTCAGCTTAGTAAGCTCCTCCTCCATCACCTGCTGTATACCAAGGCCGGTCAGCTGCCGCTGCCAGCCCGCGTATGCCGTGCCGTCGTATTGAATTATCATGCGCACGCGCCGCGTCATATTGGGTATACCTCCCCGCCGTCCGTCTGTATAAAGCAAAGCTCAATTTCGCCGTCTATCAAATATATTGTCATAACGCCCTTTTCGCATTGATAGAGCAGTATGCTCACTTCGCCCCGCCTGTCTATATCCGCCGCAAAGCCCGCCTGTTTGGCTGCGGACACTATCAGCTCCGCTTCGGCTGCGTCTTCGCTTCCGGAAAGCACTTCGCGTATTGTTGAATCCGCCTTGCCGCCGAGTATATAAAGCTCGTCCCCGCGCATGGAATATCCGTGCGCGTTCAGTTCAGCCGCAACGGCTTCAAGCGGGTCATTTTGGCTTATTATTATGCTCCACACCGCCGCGGCTATAATAATTCCCACGGCTATAAGGGTGAGCATTGTGCGCGTATGCCGCTTCACGGTATAAGCTTCTGCGCGGCTATCGTCAGCGCGGTAAGCGCCGCGAACGCCGCCGCCGCAACGCCGTCCCCGCGGCTGAATTTGAGCACGTTCATGCGCGTTCTGCCCTCCCCGCCGTGATAGCAGCGGCTTTCCATTGCCATTGCAAGCTCGTCCGCCCTGCGGAACGCGCTAACAAACAGCGGCACCAGTATGGGTATCATGTTCTTTGCGCGCTTTATAAGGTTGCCGGATTCAAAATCCGCACCGCGCGCCATCTGCGCCTTCATTATCTTGTCCGCTTCTTCAATAAGCGTGGGTATGAAGCGCAGCGCGATCGTCATCATCATGGCAAGCTCATGCGCCGGAAAGTGAATTTTGCTCAGCGGCATAAGCAGCCGCTCAAGCCCGTCCGTAAGCGCGATGGGCGTTGTGGTCAGCGTCATAAGGCTGGTGCCCACAAGCAGCAGCACGAGCCTGAGCGTTATATACACGCTCTGCTTTATCGCTTCGTCCGTAATGTTTATTATCCAGAAGGCGATTATGGTTTTGCCCGTGCGCACCATGAACAGATTGACTATGAACATGAACACCAGCAGGAACCTTACCGGCTTAAGCGAACGCATCACGTAGCCGAAAGGCACGCGCGCAAGATATATGCATATTGCGGCAAAAAGCGCGGGCAGTATGAATACCGGCGTCTTTGTCACAAGGAATACTATCACTATATACGCTATCATGCCCAGCAGCTTTGTGCGCGGATCAAGGCGATGTATGGCGGAATTGCCCGGGAAATATTGGCCCAGCGTAATGTCTTTTATCATGCCCGGCCTCCTTTGGAAAGCAGCTTGAGCAGCGCCAGCTCCATCTCCTCTATTTCATATATATTTTCCGGAATATCTATTCCGCGCTTCCTAAGCTCCATGCCCAGCTTTGATACCTGCGGCACGTCAAGGCCGATGGAGGTGAGCAGTTCGCTCCGCGCAAACACATCCCGCGTTTTGCCTTCCATAACCAGCCTGCCGCTGTTCATCACGGCTACGCGCTCCGCCCTGTCCGCCATATCGTCCATAGAATGGGACACCATAAGCACCGCGCAGCCCAATGACGCGCGAAGATTATCTATCGTATCAAGTATGGCCTTCCTGCCAAGCGGGTCAAGCCCGGCCATTGGTTCATCCAGCACAAGGTATTTGGGCTTCATGGCTATTATGCCCGCCAGCGACGCGCGCCGCTTTTCGCCGCCGGAAAGCTCAAACGGGGACTTTGCCGCAAACTTTTCCGGCGCAAGGCCAACGAGCGCCATGGCTTCATGCGCGCGCTCAAGCGCTTCCTCTTCCCCTATGCCCATGTTTTTAACGCCGAAGGCAACGTCCTTTTCAACGCTTTCCTCAAAAAGCTGGTATTCGGGATATTGGAACACCATGCCGACAAGTTTTCTTCCTTCCATGCGCTGCTTTTTATCTGCCATGTCGAACCCATCGACGTATACGGTGCCGCTGTTGGGCTGAAGCAGGCCGTTGAGCTGCTGCACGAACGTGCTTTTGCCGCTGCCGGTATGGCCTATAAGCCCAAGGAATTCGCCGTCCTCTATCCTAAGGCTTATGTCTATAAGGGCGGCCTTTGTTATTGCGCTGCCCTGCATGTACGCATAATTCAGTTTTTCGACAACGATCGGCATATTGCTTGCGCCATTTCCTCCACGCTGAGTATACTTTTCGGCAGATTCGCGCCGTGCGCGTTCAGCCTGTTTGCAAGCTGCTGCATCACGGGCACGTCCAGCCTGTGCTTATGAAGAAGCTCATCCTGACTGAACACCTCCTTGGGTGTGCCTTCAAGTATCAGCTCGCCCCCGCTCATAACGGCCACGCGGTCCGCGCCTATAACTTCCTCCATATATTGGGTTATCATAACAACGGTTATGCCGTTTTCCTTATGCAGCTTGGTCACAAGGTCAATTATGTCCCTGCGCCCTTTGGGATCGAGCATGGCCGTCGCCTCGTCCAGCACAAGCACCTTTGGCTGCATGGCAAGCATGCCCGCAATGGCGATCCTTTGCTTCTGCCCGCCGGAAAGCATATTGGGCGCGCTGTGCGCGTATTTTTCCATGCCCACGGCAGCCAGTGCGCTGTCCACCCGCGCGCGTATCTCGTTCCCCGGCACGCCTATGTTTTCCGGCCCGAAGGCAACGTCCTCTTCAACAATGGTGGTAACGAGCTGATTATCGGGATTCTGGAACACCATGCCCACCTTTTGGCGTATGCTCAGCGTGTTCGCTTCGTCCGCCGTGTCCATGCCGTCCACCAATACTTTACCCTCCGTGGGCAGCAGCAGCGCGTTAAGATGCTTTGCCAGCGTTGATTTGCCGCTGCCGTTATGCCCTACCACCGCCACGAACTCGCCGTCGTTTATGGTAAGGGACACGTTGTTCAGCGCCTTCGCCGCCGCATCCTCATATGCATAAGATACGTTCTGTATCTCTATCAAGCCCGTTTCACCTTCTTTTCCCGTGCGGATAACGCACATTAATATCTAACGTATGATTATACCATTAGTTTGCAAGCGCGCACAACCCCCAACCTTACGGCGAAAAAGCGGGCAGGATCGCTCCCGCCCGCTTGATATGCGCTTTGTTCTATTCGGTTTTATCTGCCGGAGGTCTGCTGGGATATGCCCTTGATGGTCTTTATTACCCAGTCGAAGTCCGCGCTCTGTATAACTGCGCCGCAATACTGGCACTTGGCCGTGGCGTTCAGGTCCAGCGGAGCGCCGCAGTTGGGGCAGTTCTTGGCCGCGTCGGCCGTCTGCTCGAAGCTCTTTGCGCCCTTGGTGCGGATCATGGTCCATTCATATGTCATGAACTTCTCCGCGGTCTTGCTGCCGCTCACCACCGCGCCGGTAGCATCGTCCACGGTGTAATCCTTTATCCTTACCCTTACAAGCGCGGTAACGATATCGTGCTTTTCATCCTGACCGAAGCCCGTAAGGTCAACGCCGAGCACCGCAATATCGTCCACATAGTTGGTCTTGCCCGCCTTTATAAGGCTGTTAAGCTGGGCATTGAACTGGTTGAATATGGCGTCGTCCATGCCGGTGCGCATCTCTTCCCAGGTCTTGTTCTGCCAGCACTGCTGCATCCTTACATACAGGTTGCCTATCTTTTCCTTCATCTTTTCTTCACTGAAGGCGGGATCCTGCTTCTTCAGATCCTCTATGGTCATGGGCAGCACCGTGCGCTGAGCGCCCGCTATACGGCTGCCGCCGCTGCTGCTTCCGCCCTTCTTGCTCTTCATGCCGGAAATCACAACGGCTATTATGATTATTACAACAATAATCGTTACCAGGCTGCTGCCGCCGCCGTCGCTGTCGCCGGTGTAAATATAATTATCGCTGCCGCTGCTGCTCCAGTCGCTGCTCCAGTCGCTGCTCCAATCGCTTCCGCCGCCGCTCCAGTCGCTTCCGCCGTAATCGCTGCCGCCTGAAAAGCCGCCCGCATCCGCAATGCCCGGTGCCGGGGATATCATTATCGCCAGCGCGAGCACAAGCGCCATAGCAAGAGCCAAGAACCTTTTATCCATCGCTTTGCTGTCCTTTCATACACAAAAAAATCGTTCAGTCCGTTAATAAACGCATCTATATGTGTCATTATAATCCATAATACTTGTCCGTGTCCATAGTTTTTGCTTCTCATATTGAAGCATATATGGTAAACTGTTTGTAATCAAATCAGGAGGTATTGCATATGTTCTGCCCCAAATGCGGAAATAACGTTCCCGAATCGACCAAGTTCTGCCCAACCTGCGGCGCGCTCCTTGCAGGCGAAGCTCAGCAGGCTCCCGCAGCCGAACCCCAGCCGCAGCCCCAGCCGCAGTATCAGCCCCAGCAGCCGGTTTATCAGGCCGCGCCCGCTGACAACAACCCTGCTGCGTTGAAAGTCAGCCAATTCTTCTGGCTTGACTTTTTGACAAGCATCCCCCTCGTGGGCTTCATACTCACGCTTGTATGGGGCTTTGGCGGCGATGTAAACGAAAACAAGCGCAATTACTGCCGCGCAAAGCTTGTTTGGCTGCTGATAGGCATTGCCCTCACTGTCCTGTTCGCCATAATAGTAGCGGCAGGCGGCGGACTTGCGGCGATAATGTACAATTTCTATTGATAAATTGAAAATAACGCATATTATAAGGCTCCTTTACGGGAGCCTTGTTCGCCCGAAAAGGAGACAGATTATGTATAACACAACACCAATAACCGGCGTATATGCTTCCGCGCTGAGCGCGCTCGGCATAAAACCCGCCGCGGGGACGCAGGCGCCCATAGCCGCGCTCGATAAGCTTTGCAAAAAGGCCTTCAACGGCGAAAAGGCGGACAGGCTGCTGCTTTATAATCCGGACGCGGTGGCCCTTTGGCTTTTCCAGAGATACAATGAAATGTTCACCGATGCGCAGCTCGCAAGCAGCATAATGCTGCCGCTTTTAAGCGTTATGCCCAGCGTAACGCCGGTTTGCTTCGCTTCCATGTACACGGGCCTTATGCCCGCGGAGCACGGCATAAGGGCATACGTTAAGCCGGTTTTGAAGTGCAACACCATATTTGACGACCTTGTTAAGGCCGGCAAGCGCGTTGCGCTCGTTTCCACCAGCAACGACAGCATATCCATGATATTCCTCAAGCGGAACATAGATTATTATATTTACGATACCGTGGACGAGGTAAACGCGAAGGCCATGGAGCTTATAGAAAAGGACTGCTACGACGTGATGGTGGTTTACAACGGCAATTACGACGGCACAATGCACAAATTCGGCACCGAATCGGCGGAGGCCATTGCCGCGCTGAAGGCGAACCTTGCGTTCTACTGCAAGCTTGTGGACGCGGTGAAGCAGCACTGGGCGCAGCACAACACTTTCTATGGCTTTATGCCGGACCATGGCTGCCACGAAATAGACGGCGGCTGCGGCGCGCACGGGCTGGACATGGAAGAGGACATGAACATAGTCCACCTTTACGGCTGCAACGCAAGGAAATAAGCTTTAGAAATGCAAAAAGGCTCTTTCGCGCTGAAAGAGCCTTTTGTATATCTGTACTCAGTCCAAATCCTTCCTGTATATCTTCACAAGGCGCTTGCCTTCCTTATACATTTCGTCGTCCTCGTGTATCATTGCCATGCCAACGTAGCGGCAGCCCGCGTACTCCATGGTTTTGCAGGATGCGGCATTGTCCGGCACGCAGGTTATGAACACGTGGCCAAGGCCGTGCTTTTTGGCAAGCCTGAACAGCAGTTTGCACGCCTTTGCGGCATAATGCCGCCCGCGGAAGTTTTCGTCTATGCCGTAGCCTATGTTGCCGCCTATATACAGCCCCTCCGTATGCCCTATGCGCAGATCGCACACGCCTATCGCCATGCCGTCCATAAGGCATATATCGAACTTGTATGCGGGAACGAACTTCTTTTCGGGTATAGCGTCCGTCATGCGGCTCACGCGCAGCATTATCTCGCCGTCGCTTAAGTCGCTTGTATCATAGAAAATATTGCCGCGGTTGTTATGGCAGTCCATCCATATGAACAGGTTGCCGTTTTCACGCTTTTCCATTATGCCGCCGTTGGCAAGCGCCATCTTTACGGATGCCGTATTGCCCTCGTGTATGGTAACAAGCGCCTTATCCATGCCAAGCTTTGCGCATTCCTTCAGCGCGGCTGAAAGCATCAGCTTGCCGTAGCCCTTGCCGCGCGCCTCGGGGCGGATGGCATAGCCTATATTGCCGCCGTCCTGCCTGAGCTTGTCGGTCAAAAAATGCCTTATCTTGACTAAGCCCACGGGGTATGCATCAACATAGAAGAAGAAAAACGTCTGCGGCACCTTGAAGCCGTCGTACACCTCGGTTTTGAGCGATTCGGCATGGCGCTTTTCAAGCCACGCTTTGTATTCATCGTATGAAAGGCCGTGCGCATCGTTCATCAGCCCGTTTTCGTCCGCGGGTATGCTTTGCAGCATGTCGTATATATCCCGTCCGCAAGCGGCGCTGAGTTTTATAAGTTCCGTATTCATATCAAAAAAGCCTCCATACCGAATATTTTTGCAATTATACCATCCCGCCGCAGCACGCGCAAGCGCAAATTGATATTTTGCAAACGAAAAAAGAGAGCCG